>DATEWO010000001.1:0-2182 GCA_035257925.1 Propionibacteriaceae bacterium
CATCCGCGATCTCGTCATGCTGCCGATCAATCAAGAGATCTAGGACGCAGACCGCAGACGTCTTGCTCAATCGTTGCCGGGCTGCCGCCACGTGGCACGTGCCAAGGCGGTTCGGCGTATCTGTTCATCATCGCGAGTGTCGATACGTTCCGCGCTTTCATCTGTCATGGGAACAACGTTTCCCAGGGCGAGTGCCGCTGCCACCACACGACTCACCTTGTCGGCCATCTCTGTCAGTTGCAGGGCCTGACCCGCGCTGGAGCCGAGCACAACCAGACCGTGATTCTGTAGATAGATCACTCGCGGCATACCCCACTCGGGTGCCTGTGCTGCTAACCGGGCTCGTACCTCTCGGGCCAGCACCACGCCCGGGTCCAAATACGGAACGAGCAACGTCCGACGACCGATCACGACAACCTGGTCAGGAAAAATGGGCGGTCCGGCAAGCACCTCCGCGCGATCGGAGCACAGCAGCGCATTCACCGACTCCGGATGCGTGTGGGCCACCGTCGTGGCACCCGCGTCCGTGACACACACCACATGCAGCAGAGCCTCCACCGACGGGCGCATGCCTTGCTCGGCCGCTATCTCGTCGAAGTAACGCGCCACGTCTGCGTCACCGGCTTCTGAATCATCGACGATTTCAGACAGTCGCCTCAAACTCACCAGGACAAAGTCCGCTGCCGAGGCGTGACGCAACGACCGTCCTGTCGCCTTGACAGCAAGTTGATCTTTGCCGACTCGCTGCGATGTATTGCCTTCCGCCAGGATGGCAAGTTGGCGCGCGGGCTCACCGAGTGTCCGGGACAGCTGGACCAGATCCGTCAGGTCGTACGCCGCAGTCATGGAGCGCTCCTGGGAGTGGGGACGATGCTATCCAGTTGCCGCCAGAAGCCTCGTACGGCGTGGTCGTTGGAAGGCCTGAGCAGTTCTGCGTGGGAGCTTCGCTGCAACACTGCCTGCGCGTCGGCTTCATCTGACAGATCTCCGACTGCAACTGCTTGAGCGGCCAGGCTGCCGAGGGACGTTGCCTCGACCGGGCCGAAAC
This sequence comes from Propionibacteriaceae bacterium, assembly GCA_035257925.1. GTDB lineage: Bacteria > Actinomycetota > Actinomycetes > Propionibacteriales > Propionibacteriaceae > Microlunatus. Next base: position 1,049 of record DATEWO010000001.1, read on the forward strand.
GCAGTGGCCGCCCGCAGGCGTCCGCGGTGAGCTGGCGCAGCAATGGATTCAGCGACCCGCCTCCGATCATGTGGACTTCCTCCACCGGCTCGGCCGTCAGCTGCTCGCAGAGATCGATTGTGCGTCGGTACGTGAGCGCGAGACTCTGCAGGATGCAGCGGGTGACTTCCGCAGGCGTCTCGGGGGGCGTCATATCCGTGGACGTGCATTGCATCCGCATCGTGCGTAAGACGTCTTCGCTGGAGACCAGCTCCGGAGAGCTGACGTCGAAGGCTGCTCGTACGGGACCAACAGTCGCCGCGTCATTCAAAAGGCTGCTGATCGTGACGCTCTTGCCTTGGCCCTGCCACTGGCGTATGGCCTCTTCGAGCAACCACAGTCCGGTGAGATTACGCAGGAAGAGGGTCGCAGCACCTAGTCCGGCCTCATTTGTGAAGCCGGCAGCCAACGCGTCGCTGGTGACGATTGGGCTAGCTAGCTCGACACCTACCAGCGACCAGGTGCCCGACGATACGAAAGCAGTGTTGGGACGAGGAGAAGCCGCCGCCACGGCCGAGGCTGTGTCATGCGAGGCCACGAGTACAAACGGCCACTGCTCGTGGGCTCCGATCTTCGCCGCAAGCTCCTTGCCGAGTTCGCCGACCACAACGCGGTTCTCCATGACGGGCGGAAAGACCGAGGCGTCGATGCCGACAGCATTCAATAGGTCCGTGTCCCAGCTGCCAGTGCCGAGGGAGACAAGGCCTGTGGTGCTGGCTATCGACCGCTCCGCGGTGCGGGCACCAGTCAGCAGCGCACACCACAGGTCAGGCACGAGCAACGCTCTGACGTCCTCTGATCTGGCGGCTTTACCGGCAGAATTCAGAATTTTGCCGATGCGAAACACAGTGTTGATGTGCTGTGGGAGCACGCCGGTACGCGCAAAGAGCTCTCCGGGGCCTAGCTGATGCAGCAAGTCCCGTGCACCCTGCCGGTCCGCGGCCCGATAGTGCTGAATGGGAGCCAGGAGCTTGTTGTGGTTGTCGAGGAGGCCGACGTCCACACCCCAGGCCGTTACACCCATACTGCTGGCGGCACCGTCTAACTGCGCCGCCGCACGTTGCAGACCAACAACGGTCTGTGCAAAGAGCTCGT
>DATEWO010000002.1:0-5065 GCA_035257925.1 Propionibacteriaceae bacterium
CCGGTGGCCGTTCGGCAGCATCCGTGAGGTCGACCTGCACGTCACGGAGCGGGTCGATCTGCCATGGGCAGCGACAGTAACTGCTGAGGTGCTGCTTCCAGAGCCGTTCGGCCTCACCCTGTTCGCCCATCACAAGCCGACCTATCAGGTCGGCTACGCCCGTGAAAGGGAACTCCAGGCGGTCGCCAGCGCCCGATTTGTGGAGACGCAGGTGGCGGGTCGCGATCTCCACGTCGTGCTCCTCGGCGACTTCGACGACACCCCAGATTCAGCTAGCGTGCGATTCTTCACTGGACGGCAGTCGCTGGAGCAGCTCTCCGTCGCGTACCGGGACGCATGGGAGGCGACCCATCCGGGTGAACCAGGGCATACATTCACTCCGAGTAACCCCCTGGTGCGCGATGGCGAATGGTCTCAAGAGCTGGGCCGGCGCATCGATTACGTCCTCGTGCGCTGCGGTACCCGCGGACCCTCACTGCAGATCGCCGGCTGCCATCGCATCTTCGATCACGCGGTGAATGGGGTCTGGGCCAGCGACCACTTCGGAGTCCTCGCCGACCTCCACGTGCCCACCTGATCGAAGGAAGCGTCTCATTGCCTCCACCCACCCAACGGGTCGACTCGATCATGGTGGCTGGGCGCCGACTCCGTCCCACCCAGGTCTTCGACACTTACTGGCGGTTCGCGGCTGCGCGGCAGCATGTCTATCAGGCACGTCGGCGCGGTGATCCAGGCCCGTGGACAGCAGACCCCGTCCTCGCGACGTACCGCTTCACCAACTGCTATCGCGCGGCGGATCGAGTCAGCCAGTACTTGATCAAGGAAGTGATCTATCGCGGTAGCCAGGTCGTGGATGAGGTGTTGTTTCGGATTCTGCTGTTCAGGTTCTTCAATCGCATCTCGACCTGGGAGCTCCTGCTCTCGGCCTTCGGTGAACTCAGCTGGGCGACGTTCCGCCTTGATCGCTACGACCAGGTGTTGACCAAGGCGTTCTGCGGTGGCGAGCGAGTCTACTCCGCGGCCTATGTCATCCCTTCTCCCAGGTTGGGCGGGTCGCGCCGGCACACAAATCATCTGACGCTCTTGGGGCACATGCTGCGTGGTGAGCTGGCTCACCGATTGGTGGCCAGCGGCTCGATGCGCGACGCCTTCGATCTCCTGCGCGGCTACGCCGGAATCGGCGACTTTCTGGCCTTCCAACTTCTCATCGACATCAACTACTCGACCATGATCAATTTTGCTGAGATGGATTTCGTCGTTCCCGGGCCGGGTGCCACCGATGGACTCCGGAAGTGCTTCGGCCGTGGTGTCCGCGGTATGGAAGCGGACATCATCCGCTATATGAGCGATACGCAGGAGAAACACTTCGACCGTTTGGGACTTCGCTTCGCTGATCTCAACGGACGTCGACTGCAGCTGATCGACTGTCAGAACTTGTTCTGTGAAGTGGACAAGTACGCCAGGGTGGCGCACCCCGAGATCACCGGCTACTCGGGCAGGACCCACATCAAGCAGCGCTTCACACCCGTCGACAACGCTGTTACAGCATGGTTCCCGCCCAAGTGGGGCATCAACGCCATGCATTAGGCCGGCTCGTTAGGGTCATGACTGAGGTGGTTCACCTACGGCGGCACTCAGATTCCGCATCGAAAGGCATGATGGCCCAAGCGCACAACGCCCCGAAGCAACCGCAAGACCCGTACGCTCAGCAAGCCAAGAAGCTGACCTCTTTAGTGCAGCGGCTTCGCGGCTGGGTCGGATCAGATCCCTCACGAGCTTCGGAACTGGCGGATGCACTCATCCAGCTGACGGCGCACAGGCTGCTCGGGCACGGCTACGGCGCAGCTGCCGAGGATGCGCAGGATGCGGTTCGCCGGGCCGCCGAGCTGCTCGCGGCGAAAGGCCCGATTGGGCCGTACACCTCAGTGAGCGATGCGACTCGCTATGTCACCGCCGTCGTACACCTGGCCACTGTTCAGGTTGGCCTGAGCCTGCCGGAGGCAGCCGGCAAGACGATCGAATCGCTGAAGGACATTCAGGAACAACTCGGGGAGGGACTGCAGGGACAGATGCAGCCCCAGACCGCGATCTGGGCACTGTCATGCAGCGCTCGGGCCGCACTCGCAGCGGGGGATATTGCCTCAGCCAACGCCTGCGCCGACGCCGCGCTTGCCCGCCTGTCGGAGTCCGGCCTCGGAAGCGACCCCGACTCGCAGTATCTGGCAATGGACGTCGACTGGCTTGCCTCCGACTGCCGTTGGGCGGCTGGTCGCGTTGCGGAAGCCGTTGCATTTCTGCTCGCAGCCAAGGATCGGTATGAGGCAGTGGTCGATACGCGGCTGGATCAGCCGGCGCGTCTCAGTCCAGCTCTGCTGGACCGCCTCGCCGAGCCGCTGTTCAGCCTGTATAGGGACATGGCGGATCGCTTGGCCGCGATCGGGGAAGTGGATCTCTGCCTGATGACCCGGCGCCGGCTCACTGAGCTGTTGCATGGGCTCACCGGCCGTCTCGGCGATCCGGTCCGCGTCCAATTGGCATCAGCTCTGACCGATCTGGCCCACGATCTGTTGGAATACGGCCGGGTCGATGAAGCGGACGCGGCTGCTGCCGAGGCTGCGGAGGTGGAGCATGATGCCGCGGAAGCGGCCGAGGATCCCGTCCGCCGAACGGTGAGCAGGGGGACTCAGTCGGTGACGTGGACACCCTTGTCTCCGATTGCTGCGTACGCGGCAACGACTGCCGGAGCCGCTGGCCGGGCAGATCTGGCGACCCTGGTGGCAGAGCGGCAGCGCAAAGCCGCCGCGTGGCTCCAAACAGAGCGAGTCCGCGCGCATCAGCTGGAGCTGGAACTCATGGAGCAAGCCCGACGCGATGCGGAGCGCCGGGATGCCGAGCGGGTCCAAGCCGAACGTGCCGCGGCGGCTCAGCTGGCTGCCGAGCGCGCTCGGGTTGAAGAGGCGGAGCGGCTGGAGGCAGAGCGAAGGGCGGCAGCCGAGGAGGCGGAGCGGCTGGAGCGGAAGCGTCGGCGCGAGGAACGGATCGAGGCGCACCGGCTGGAGGTCGAGCGACGTGAGGCAGAGCGCCTCGAAGCCGAGCGACGGGCCGGCGAACAGCTGGCAGCCGACCCTGCCGAGGCTGAGCGGCTGGAGCTGGAGCGTCTGCAGGCTGAGATCGACGAGCTGGAGCGTGCTGAGAAGCGGGGTCACGGCGAAACGCAGTGAGTACTGCGGCAAGAGCCGGCGGCACTCTCCGGCCACTCCGCATCATTAAGTTGGACTGTCCAAGCAAGTGAGGCGGAGTTGTCCGTAGAGCGACATATCGAGATCGCGTGCGACGAGTCAGGCTTCTCGGGCGGAAACCTGGTCGGCGGCGGCCATAGCCCGGTCTTTGCTCACGCCAGCGTGCGCATCGAGTCAGGGACAGCGGACGAGCTGGTCCAGCACCTTCGGCGGGAAATCGGCGCCCACGGCGAGGGTGAGTACAAGTCGCCGGAAATCTTGCGGCCACGTCGGCGACCAGTTGTGCTGTGGCTGCTGGGCACCAGTAGTCCCATCTACGGCAACGCACACGTTCACCTCACGGACACTCGATTCTTCGTCCTTGCCCGGCTGGTGGACGTGCTACTCGGCAGGGAGCCGGTGCGCGGGATCGCCTGTCCAGGACGAAACCCTGACACCCGAGCGATGGCGCTCGCCCTCCACCGGTCAGGCGAGCAAAGCTATGGAACGGCACGCTGGCAGGAATTCCTCACTCAGTCGGCCAATCTCTTCCGGACCAACAACCGGTGGCTACCGAAGACGCCAGTTCAGATGTTCTACGCGACGGTCCAATCGATGGCCCGGGCCAACGCCGAAGCCGACGTCCGACAGGTGATGAGGCTGCTGCCGCCGACACGGCCCATCGCTGAAGCCACGCGCTCATCGCACCTCCAGAACCCCAAGCTCACGCCGTTGATGGAGCCACTGCTTCCGGCTCTCAACCGCACTGTCCACTACTGGGGTTCCTACACCCGGGCCCTCTCCGTCGTACACGACGAACAGTCCGCAGTCACCCCAGAGCGCGTCGCCGACATCGCAACGGCCTTCGCCGCAGGGCACGCGGGAAGCCAGCTGACCGAGATCCGACTCGTCGATTCTCGTGGGGAAGCTCGAGTGCAGCTCGCCGACTTTGTCGCCGGCATCGCGCGGCGGCTCGCCGCCGACGAGCTCGAGGGTCGCGCAGACCCTGAGATCATCACCTTGCTAGGTCCACTCATTGATCATGAATCGGTATGGGCCGAGCCCAGCAGTCTGGTCCCCGGCAATGCGTCGCGCTAGATCATGTTCGTCGGTTGTGTAGGCAATGTGACGAACGCAATACTGTGCAACGGAAATAGCTGAGCCAACGTCCCGCTTCTACATATCGTGACTATGGATATGAGGACTGCCGAGCTGCCGACCGTCTTCACCACCCAGTGGTGTGGCTATTGCATACGACTCAAGTCACAGCTCTCGCGCGCCGGAATCGACTTCCATGAGATCGACATCGAAGATCATGCCGATGGCGCTGCAGTCGTCGCTCAAGTCAACGGGGGCTATCTCACCGTACCGACAGTCGTCTTCCGTGATGGATCTGCGCTGACCAACCCGTCGGCGGCCCAAGTCAGCAGCCGACTCAGCTAGCTCAGCCGATCCAGGTTCGCCGAGGCATAGGCAAAGAAATCTGCGTTCCGCGGACTGCGTTGTTTGGCGCTCACGGTCCAGCATGGACATGTGACCATTACCGCGATCCATAACGGGCGCATTCGACCCCTACGCATCCCCGAACCGGACTCCTTCCCAGCACGGTTCGCCCACGCACTGGTCTCAGCCGCGACCGCAACAGTCAGCGGTGATTGGGATAACCAGCGGCAGGCACTGAGACAGTCGTGGTCAGCACCTGACCGGTACGCGGGCCGGTGGTGAGCCGCTGCAGGTTGTCCATAAAGTCCTCGTCCATGTGCCAGTCGGCAGTCAGCATGAAAAGGGTCCGACCGTCATCACCGCCGAGCGCGCAGGCGAAGCCGGAGTGTTCGAGGGGTATCCGA
>DATEWO010000003.1:0-3289 GCA_035257925.1 Propionibacteriaceae bacterium
CAGTTTGATCGCCGCGGCAGCGACGTTGTCGTCCAGATGTGACACCGATCCGGTGCCGGGAATCGGAAGGATTGCAGGCGACCGACCCAGCAGCCAGGCGAGCACAATCTGTCGTGGTGTCGCGCCGTAGCGCTGCGCTAAGTTCTGAACAGTCCGGTTGCTGTCAAGATTTTGGATCGGCGCCCAGGGCAGAAACACCATCTGCTCCTGCTCACACAGGTCGACCAGCGACTCCGACTGACGGTCGTCGACGTTGTAGCGGTTCTGGATCGACACTATCGGGGTGAGTCGCTGTGCCCGTCGTAGCTGGTCTTCGGTGACGTTGGACAGCCCGATATGTCGAATCTTGCCCTGCTCCTTGAGGGTGACCAGGGCCCCGATCGAGTCCTCCAGTGGCACCCTCGGATCGGGCCGGTGGAACTGGTAGAGCGGGATCTGTTCCAGCTCCAGCCGGCGCAGACTTCCCTCGCACGCCTCGATGAGGTGCTCAGGTCGACCGTTCCTCGGCCACTGTCCGGGCCCGGTGCGTTCGAGGCCGCCCTTAGTTGCGATCACCAGATCGTCTGGGTACGGGTGTAGCGCCTCCCTGATGAGCTCTTCGCTGATGTGTGGCCCGTACGAGTCGGCGGTGTCGATGAAGTTGATGCCGAGCTCGATTGCGCGGCGCAACACCGCTTTCGCCTCGTCGCGATCGGCGGGCGGACCCCAGATGCCGGCACCGGTGACACGCATGGCGCCGAAGCCGAGGCGGTTAACCGTTAGGTCGCCGCCCACATCGATCGTTCCGGCAATCCCGGCGTGGACGGGCGGGAACTCTGACATCGGTCATGACTCCTTTGGTCTTGCGGCTCCGCGGGCGCTGCCACTGTATGTCCCCGTTGCCGTGCCAGAGTTGGTGGTACCTGCGGGCCGAAGGGGCGACGGGCAGGTCGACCGTTTCTACTGTGATCCTGACACGGCGCAGCGGCGAGGCTACCGTGACGAACATGACGACGTGGCGACGACGCAAGGTGTGGTTGGCGGCCCTGCTCTTGCTCTGGGTTCTCGGCGCCTGCGGCAGTCCGACTGCCACCCCCACCGCCACCACGGCGACACCGATCACGCTCTACACGTGCGTGAACGACACCACAATCCAACCGGTGATCCAGCAGTTCGAGGCCGCGAACGCCGGAGCGAAAGTCCACCTCTTCCGGGCACCGACCGGTCAGCTGAACGCCCGGGTCGCCAGTGATGTCCGCAGCGGCGGTCTGAAGGCCGACGTGATTTGGGCGTGTGATCCACTCACCATGCAGGACTATGTTGCTCAGGGCCTGGTCGGGGGTTGGACGCCGCAGACCGACGTTCCGGAGACTGTACGCACCCCGGACTACGTCGGCGTCGCTTTCCTCTACATGGTGGCCGTGACCCGAAAGGGCGCTCCCGCACCGGCCGCCTGGACTGAACTCTCCCGCGCCGGGAAGGTCGCCGTACCCGATCCGAACGTTGCGGCTTCGGCGCTTGGCGCGCTGGGCTACTTCGGGCCCGACTTCTACGCCGATCTCAAGGCCAAGGGCGCGGCACAGGTGAGCACGCCGGATGACGTCACGACCGGTGTTGCCCAGGGAATCTATGACGCCGGTATGACGATCGCCAACTCCGCGTACGCGGCCCAGAACAGCGGCTCGCCCGTCACGGTTTCCTGGCCGAAGCCCGGCGCGGTAGCGATCTACGGCCCCATCGCGTTGTCCAAGATCACCACGAACTCCGATCGCGCGCAGGACTTTGTCAGCTTTGTGGCCAGCCGTGATGGTCAGAGGATCATCGGGAGCTCGGGCTCATATCCGACGCTGCCCGACGTAGCCGGCCCGACCAAGCCCGAGGACGCCCCGATCGTCCATCCCGACTGGCAGTCGCTGGCGAGCCAAAAGGCGACGCTACTCAGCGACTACGCGAAGATCTTCGGCGGCTGAGCGTGCGTTCCGGCCTGGCGCGGTCGGCTCTGGCACTCCTGCTGGCCTGCGTCACCGCCGTCGTCGTGGTACCGATGCTGGTCCTGCTGCGAACCAGCTGGGTCGAGGGTCGTGGCCGGTTTGCCGAGGTCATCACCGATCCCGACTTCGGCTCCGCGGTCGCGAACTCCTTCGGGCTTTCGGCGGCGGTCACCGGGCTGGCGGTTCCGGTCGGGGTGGCGATCGCGCTGGCACTCAGAGACCCGCGACTCCCCGGGCGCCACTTCTGGGCCGCTGCCGTGCTGCTGCCGGTGCTAGTGCCCGACTTCGTACTCGCCTACAGCTGGCTGCGCGCGTACGCGCGGGCCGGACTGACTTCCGAGGCGTTCGGATTCGCCTGGCCGCAGGTGCAGGGGCCGGTGGGCGTCACCGTCATCGTGGCTTCGCAGGCAGTTCCTCTGGTCTACCTCATTACCGTGGTAGGGCTCAGCACCCGCGCCGAACCGGCTACCGAGCGGGCCGGCCGGGCATCCGGCGCTCGTCCGGTGACCGTGCTGCGAACGATCACGTTGCCGCTGCTGGGACCGGCGATCGCGACCGCGGCGGTGCTCACCTTCGTCCTGACAATGGGCACTTTCGCCGTGCCGCAGGTGATCGGCGCTCCAGCCGGCTTTAGCACGATCACCACCAGGATCTACGCCGACCTCGCGCTGGGCAGTGACCCGCAGAGCTTCGTCGACGCGATCACGTTGGCCGTATTGCTGATGGCGATCACGTTGATCGTTGTCACGCCGGCCGACCGGTTGCTCGGCGGCCGACTGTCTCTCAGCCGTACGTCCGCTCGGGATTCCGACTGGGGAACCACCAGCCGCACGCCGCGGATCCTGGTCCCCATCGTGCTGGCTCTGTATCTGATCTTCACCTGCGGCCTGCCGCTGCTGGCGCTGGTCAGCGCTGCCTTTACCCGCGCGGTGGGCGTCGCACCGTCGCCGGGAAACTGGACCTTCGATAACTTCCTCGCCGTTCTCACTCCGCGCACCGCGGAGGCACTGGGTCGCAGCCTGTTCCTTGCCGTGGCCGCCGGATCCATCCTGCTGGTGCTTGGGGGGTGCACGGCCGCATTGAGCCGCACCCGCAGCGGGCGCGCCGTGAGCATCCTCGTCGCCCTCACCCTGGTGCTGCCGGGATCGGTGCTGGCGGTCGGCTTGCTGATCGGCTACGGCCGCTGGCTCGGCGATACGGTGTTGATCATCCTGCTCGCCTACCTGGCCAAGCTCTGGGCGTTGGCGCACCGTCCCATTTCGGCCGCGGTGGATCGGTTGGCGCCGGCGGGACTGCAGGCTGCCCGGGCCAGCGGTGCC
>DATEWO010000004.1:0-2933 GCA_035257925.1 Propionibacteriaceae bacterium
CTGGGAGACCGCCGCGCGGTCGGTTGCGTCGCCTTGGACGACGTGGAGGTTGGGGTTGGTGATGGTGAGCTTCTCCGGCGACCGGGCAAGTGCCGTCACGTGGTGTCCGGCGGCGAGCGCCTGCTCGACCAGCTGAGTGCCAGTGGCGCCGGTGGCGCCGAGGACGGTGAGGTTCATGGGTCTGCTCCTATCTTCGGGCTTGTTACAGGGTGCGTGGCTTGCGGAACGCGTGGATCAGCAGATCGAGAGTCATCTCCCGATACGTGCCTTCGCGTACGGACCTCACGGACAAACGACGGACAAATGATCAAGGGCCTGGCCGCTGAGGACAGCGATCAGGCCCTTGACCGGCTACGGCGGGCCGGGCTTTGCCATCTTGGTTTCCTCTCGATGAAGTTGATCTTGGTGGTTCGCACTGTCGATCGTGATGGCGCTCAATTGGGCCACAGTGCTCCGCGCCGTGACCGCCGCCAAGCCAACCGCCAACTTGATCATGCCCTAGGAGCGCGCGTATGACTTCGACGCCCTCCACCCAGTCGCCATCTCCAACGCGGGGAGGATCAGTCGGCCCTGTTCAACCAGCTCAGGGAGCGGGCGCTGGCCTCGGTCGACGACCCGAACACCACGCTGGCGATCTTCGAGTGGAGCGCTGAAGATTGCTGCGCCGTAGACGACTGGGACGCGATAGCTCAGGGCACGCCAGGGCTCGGTTACACGGTCTCGCACGAAGCGATCTTGTCCTCGCCGGCGATGGGCCCGCCCCCGGTGTTCAGTACCGAGGTGATGTGCCAGAACGTCCCGTCGTTCGGCGAACCCGTTTCCCCGCTGGCGTTGTCCTCCTTCGCGGACCCCCGCCCAGACCATCAGGGGCGCCGAGCGCCTTCACTGATCATGAGCCGGAAAACCGGTTCGCCTAGCGTGTGTGACTCAATGCCGGGGTTCATTCGCTGGAGCCGCCGGCAAAAATCGAACCGGCTGCGCTCCGCGACCGGCTGGACATGATTGTTGCCGGGACAACATCTCCGTCGCCGTCGGCCTTTCATATAATCGACCATCTGGTGGCAGGCGCCCCTGAGGAGGAAGCAACGAAATGCCGAGGGCCATCCCGGACTCCAACCACCACCTGCCCGGTGTGACGACTGCTCGGAGTGACGCCGCCACGGCGCCCGGCACCATGACGACTACGGTGGTCAGGGCATTAGCTCGCGCACTTACCGGCGCGGTCTACATCGCCGGTGGGTACGCGGTCGTTCGGGCCCCCGGCGGGCGAGTCGGCAAGGCCGCCGACACTCTCGCCAAGATCCGACGTGTGGTACCGCTTCCCATCGATGACGAGCTGATCGTCCGCGTCAATGGTGGAGTACAGCTCGTAGCCGGCGCTGCCCTTGCTCTTGGCATCAAACCGAGATTCTCGGCTGCAGTCCTCGCCGCATCGCTGCTACCGACGACGATCGCTGGGCATGCGTTCTGGACGGTTGACGACCCCTCGGAACGGCGAGTGCAACAGGTGCAATTTCTAAAGAACATGGCGATGCTCGGCGGACTGCTGTTCGCGCTGATCGACTCGCGACGGTCGGCTCGATGAGAACTACATAGTGTCGGTTTTACAGCGTCACATTCACTGAGCCAATCCCCCACCCACTAGCCATAAATGCACTGCCCAGCCGTGCGTTTCCGGTTCCCCTTCCACGCGGGTCCGGTGACGTTGAGGCCACCACGCTGCTTTGACGGACGCCAGGCGCAGGCGGGGTCGAAACGGAGAAGCTCCCGCCGGGGATTCGAGTTCCGGTGTGGCCAACGAGTAAATCGTCCAGCGGACCCGGGGCTTTGACGCCCGCCGCCGGAGGTCATCGAGTAAAGGGATTCCGCTTCACGAGTGTCTGATCAGTTGTTGAAATGCGGGCGTAACCAATGAGCATAGGTCGTAGCTGAAGATCGCAAGCTGCCCGCTTTTCTTCTGCTCCTTGCGTTTATAGTGCAGGCCAAAACAGCCTTCCACATCACGCGGGTCGAGTGAAATTACGTGGTCGATTTCTTCTTCAGTCGGCACGCGGCCGAACTCATCCTGAAGCGCAACCGCGATTTTGCTTTGAGGAGTCGCTGCTTTTTGTCTGTACTTTGCAGAGGTCTGACTAAACTGTCTCAAAACCCATGACAATTGCCAAGATATGAAACATCGATTGAAAGACGGTTTTTGAGGCGCCGCTATAACCTTGCATCGCATGTTTCTCGTGGTTCTCGACCCACTGTCTCAAATACGGTCGTTTGTGAGACACCGCGATCGAATCCCAGTAGGTACACGCTCGCCGCTTAAAACGAGGCAAAATGCACGCTCATACAAAGGTTCACCTGCTGCCGGGGCTTAAGCTCCTGTTCCATGATCCACTCAATCGTCCAAGAATGAAGGATCTCGAACCAAATTGGGACGACTCCCGTTGCTAGACACATCGGGCCCAGCGACGCCCCCTCCCCACGATAACGTTTCAAGCGAGGAGGGTCCCCTGAGCTGGCTTTGTATCGCTCTCCTCGCGCACTTGCTCTGACTCATTTGTTCATTTGGTTCTCAAGACCGCAATCTGAAGGCGCATGCCGATCATTCCGGAAAGCCAGGTATACGCTTCTTGATTTTCGATACCGTGTGGAGCTTCACCTGCGCCGCCCATGGGCTATCGACAGTCCGCATACTTAGGCCCATAGCGGCGGAAATATCGACCGAGAGATTGGTGACGAGTACGTCGTCGCCGTGGAAGACGAGGCTATTCGACCAGAGAAAAGCCGATGGGCGCACCGTCCTTGTCGATGCCGCCGAAGTCCCCGAGCTTTGCGATCACCCGGCCTTGCTTCGGCTCGACCACCATGACCTCGACTGCGGGTCGCGCAGGTCCTTGTTGGCCTCGACCAGCAGGGTGTCGGCTCGGTCGACCATCCCCGCG
>DATEWO010000005.1:0-7443 GCA_035257925.1 Propionibacteriaceae bacterium
CGGCGCGCCGCGATGTCGATCGAGGACGTCGGCGGCAGCGCAAGCTTCGCCTCGGCTCCCCGGAAAGTGATCAAGCCGACCTTGTCCCTGCGCTGGTAGGCGTCCAGCAGGAGCGAAAGCGCGGCAGCTTTGACTGCCCCCATCCGACGTCTCGCAGCCATCGACCCGGATGCGTCGACGACCAGTAATACGAGGTTGGACTCGCGCCCCTCCGTGACGGCGAGCCGCAGATCCTGCGTGGCCAGCCGAAGCGACTCATCCGGGAGACGGCCGCGGTCGACCTGCCGGGGTGCGGCCGCGCGGATGGTTGCGGTGAGGTGCAGCGGTCCGCTGTTGCGATGGGCTGGCAGCGCGCCGACCGTACGCCCAGTCGAGGTAAGGGCGCGGCTGCGGTGGCCCGCCTCGCCGCTGCCGATTCCGACTGCGGTCAACAAGCGGGTGCGGTATGTCTCGCCGGCCGACACGATGCGGCCCGAGCTTGCCGAAGGGCTATTGGCTGACCGCAGCGAACTGTGCTCGGAGCTTGTCGAAGCGTCTTCGACAGGCTCAGGCCGCAATCCGTTGTGCTCGGAGCTTGTCGAAGAGCCGCCGTCGCTGCGCTCTGAGTTGGTCGATTGGCCATTGGGTGGGCGGCCGTCCGGTGGGTTCGGCTCCGGATCTGGCTCATCATCAAGAAGTTGATCAAGAAGATCCTCATCCAGGCCAGGGGCGTCGAAGGGATTGCGGCGCCGCCGATGCGGCAGGGCAAGCCTGGCCGCGGCGCGGATATCAGGTTTGGTGATCTCGCTGCGGCCGTTCCATGCGGCATGGGCCGCCGCGGCCCGGGCGGTCACGATGTCCGCTCGCATGCCGTCGACCTCGAATGCGCCGCACACTCTGGCGATGGTCGCGAGTTGCCGATCGGCCAGGCGTACCGACGGCGCGAGCGCGCGAGCCTTGACGATTCTGGAGCGCAGCTGAAGTTCCTGGGCTGCGTACGCCGCGACGAAGGATGTGGGGTCGCGGTCGAACGCCATCCGCCTGCGGACAACCTCGGCTCGGAGCTCCGGATCCCGCGGCGCGGTGATCTCGACTGTCAATCCGAAGCGGTCCAGCAGCTGTGGTCGGAGCTCACCTTCCTCGGGGTTCATCGTTCCGATCAAGATCAGCCGCGCAGCGTGTGCAACCGAGACTCCGTCCCGCTCCACAGTCGAGCGACCCATCGCTGCCGCATCCAGCAGCAGGTCGACCAGATGATCATGAAGCAGGTTCACTTCGTCGACATAGAGAATCCCGCGGTGAGCAGCGGCCAGCAGCCCGGGTTCGTACACCACTTCGCCAACGCCCAAGGCTTGCCGCAGATCGAGCGAGCCGATCACCCGATCTTCAGTAGCACCCACTGGGAGCTCGACCAACCTCGCTGGTCGAGAGTGCGCCACGGGATGATCATGGGGACCGTCCGGGCACGTCGCATCGGGGTCCAGCGGATCGCAGCTGAAACGGCAGTTCTCCACTACCGCGATGCTGGGCAGCACCTGTGCCAGAGCACGGACCATGGTCGTTTTGGCTGTGCCCTTCTCGCCCCGCACCAGAACGCCGCCCACCTCCGGGGCGACAGTGGTCAAGATCAAAGCAAGTGCCATGTCTTCGGAACCGACGACTGCGGAGAACGGAAACGTCCGCACCTCACACCCTTCCTGCGGGTATCCGCGCCCGCGGCATGCCTGGGTCGGGCCGACGTACGCGGGACGCGACGACGACCAGCGGGGCAGACGTCCTGACTTCCCGGATCTGTTGCTGATGACCGAATGTCCGGGTCACAGTGGCGGGACCGCTCCGGACTTGCACCGGATTCCTCTGCCGTCGCCGCCTCGATGATGTCACATGCACACGCATGGTGAGCCGCCCTGACCAAACCCCCAGGCTGGCAACCTCGCGTTGAGGGTGGTCGCCGTCCTGATCCGAGCGGTCAGCGCGCCCGGTGCATGCGCATGATCTCCCGCTCGACGGCGAATCCGACGATGGTGGAGCATCGGACACATAGCAGCGATGGAGAACCGGAGGATCGAGATGACGGCGCGTGCCCATCCACCGTTCGACGTTGAGCTCCAATCCGCACTCGACGCGGTGCCCGCGTTTTTCACCACGCTCGAGCCTGATTCCATTGCGCAGTTCCGGGCGGCGACCACGCGTCCGTCGTCGCTCGACGAGGTCATTGCGGGGCGGCCGGTCGAGGTCACCGACCACGCCGTGACTGGTCACGGTGGCGGCGAGATCGTCGTAACGGTGCTGCGGCGCAGCGACCACAAGAGGGGTGCGGGTCCGAGCGTCTATCTCATCCACGGTGGCGGCATGGTCGGCGGGAGCCGATGGTCGGTGGCACCAATGCTCGTCGAGTGGGTTGTCGAGTACGACGCCGTCGCGGCCGCTGTGGAGTACCGTCTGGCACCCGACTTCCCGGACCCGGTGCCCGTTGAGGACTGCTACGCGGGGCTCGAGTGGTTCGCCGGCCGCGCTGACGATTTCGGCTTCGACCCAGGACGCGTGCTGATCGGAGGCCCGAGCGCCGGTGGGGGCCTTAGCATCGGGACGACGCTGCTCGCTCGTGATCGCGGTAGGCCAATGCCGGCCGCGATGCTGCTCATGTGGCCGATGCTCGATGATCGGAACGAGACCGTCTCAGCGCAGCAGATCGACGGCGTTGGAATCTGGGATCACACCAGCAACCAGACAGGATGGACGGCGCTGCTCGGCGATCGCCGCGGCACTGCCGAGGTGTCGATCTACGCGGCGCCGGCCCGTGCGACCGACCTGACGGGTCTTCCGCCCGCCTACATCGAGGCGGGGAGCGCCGAGGTGTTCCGCGACGAGGCCGTCACCCTCGCGAGCCGGATCTGGGAAGCAGGCGGTAGCGCCGAGCTCCACGTCTGGGCGGGCGGCTTCCACGGGTTCCAGACGATCGTGCCGACGGCAGCGGTGTCGCAGCGAGCCGTGCAGGCGCGCGAGTCCTGGGTGCGCCGCGTGTTGGCGCCGTGACGCGGGGCGCCGGACGATCTCACCGCCCCGGCATCCACTCGGATCATCCCTTGCCCCGGTCAGGCAAAGTAGCGCCGCAGTGTGCGATGCCATGGGTTGGAGCGCACGTCCGGGTAAAGAAGCGCAACGGCGACGCAGTATTTGCTGATCTGCACCGGACGCAGACCGAGACCGCGGAGCGCCCTGTCTGCGGCACTGTCCGCCCCTAAGCTCTTGCTCTCCACGAGCACGTACTCCGATAGGCCGACGGCTATCCGTGCTCCGCTGGTGCACGTGAGGTCTACATCGCACGTCAGTCGTGTGCTGCAGTCGAGATCGACGAGGGTGGTGCGTCGGTACGCGGTGGTTGCCATGCCGACCAGCTCGGGCGGGGACTGCCCGTACGCATACTCGAGTTGACTGGCAAGGAATGCCCGCGCCATTGGCGTGATGCGCCCCCGGTCGGTCACCGCGTAGGGCAGTCGGGCCTTGATGGTCTGGTCTCGAAGCCACCTGAATTTCACCTCGAAGGCGCAGTCTGCCGAATCGAGATAGGTGCGAGTCCGAACCTTGTACCGGCGACGTCGCCCCTGGAGGTGCTGTCGGTACATCAACAGGTCAGGGGTGTCGAAGTACACCGACTCGTAGGCGAAGCAACGGCGCCGATCGATCTCCAGGACTGCGTACCTCTGAGGTAGTCGCGCTATCAGTTGGGAGAAGCGGTCAGCGGGGACCAGGTACTTGCGCTCGGCACGGGCATCCAAGGCGACTTGTGCGGTCACTTCGCCCAGAGTCGCCGAGGGCAGCCCGGCCACCGAGCTGCCAACGGCGGCCCAGGAGCGCGAACCTGTGATCACCGTGCAACGTGCTCCAGCTCTCCGGCCCAGGCGTCCACCTGTGGGCGAAGCGGGCCAGGGACCCGGTAGCGGACGTCAACGATGGTGACATCCCGGACGAGATCGACTTCCAACACCACCACGTGGCGAACGTCGGCGGCGAGTAACCGCCGGAGCGCCGCAAGCACATCAGAGTGATCAGGGTAGGCCGCGTCAAGAGTCACCAGCTGACGATGAGTGCGAGCACTCAACCGTGGATGGTCGACGGCGTACACGACGGCAACCAGCACACCTGACAAGGCCGGACCCAGCCAGGCCGGACCCTGTTGCAGGCCGTTGACGAGTCCGAGCGCCAGGGCGATGAAGTAGTAGGCAACCTCCTCCTGGGTGAGCTGGTCGGATCGCAATCGAATGAACGACAAGATGCCGAATAGGCCCAGGCCGAGCCCGAGACCCGCCTCCGCGCCGGTGAGCAGGATGGTAATAGTGAGGACGCCGAGATTGAGTGCAACGTAGGCGAGCAGCAGGTCGCGGCGATGGTAACGGCGGAAGTAGATGGCATACGCGAGCAACGCGATCGCTGCCACATCGGTAGCGAGTGCCGCCAATAGAGATGCAGCAGTGGACATGAGCGGCTCTCCTCGTGCATCGGCCACCGTCACCCTGAATTCGGAGCTGATCGCCATGCGGATGCCTGAATGGGGTGTGGGAAGCAGGGGTCACCGGCATACAGTCTTTGGCGTGATCGAGGTGGTCGGGCTCAGCGCGCGGGGGTGGAGCGACGTCCCTGAGCGGCTGCGGACGCTGATCCAGCAAGCTGAAGTGCTGCTGGGAAGTCCGCGGCACCTCGATCTGATCCCGCGGTTTCCTGCTCAGCAGCGGCTGGCGTGGCCGAGCCCGCTGCGAGAAGGGCTGCCCGTGCTGCTCCACCAGGTATCAGGGCGTCGCATCGTTGCCCTCGCGTCGGGTGATCCGCTGATTGCCGGGATCGGCAGCACGCTCATCGAGCTGCTTGGAGCTGCGGCGGTTCGAATCCACCCGGCCGTCTCCTCGGTGGCCCTCGCCCGAGCGCGGATGGGCTGGCCCGAGGAGTCGACCCAGCTGGTACGCCTCCGAGGGGACGATCTTGATGCGGTGCGGCGGTGCCTCTTTCCGGGTTGGCGCTTGATCATTTTGTCGCGCGACGCCGCGAGTCCCGCCGCGGTTGCGCAGCTGCTCATCGAGGAAGGTTATGGCGACAGCATGATCACCGTGTTGGGAGAGCTCGACACTGAGACCGAGTCCCGGATCGACGTCGCAGCTCGCGATTGGGCTGGATCTGCCCCGACGCTCAATGTGGTCTGCGTGACCTGTGTCGGCCAAGGCCCGGTGGCCTCGCTCACGCCGGGATTGCCAGACGAGGCTTTTGATCATGACGGGCAGCTCACCAAGCGTGATCTTCGCGCCTCCGCCCTTGCTCGCTTGATGCCGAGGCCGGGGGAGCTGCTGTGGGACGTCGGCGCTGGCGCCGGGTCGATCGCGATTGAGTGGATGCGTTCCGATCCCAGTTGCCGGGCGGTAGCGGTCGAACGCAACCTGGATCGGGTCAAGCGGATCCGCAGGAATGCCGAAGCGCTCGGTGTGCCCGGTCTCGAGGTGCGGCACGGCGAGGCGCCCGGTGAGCTGGTCTCGTTGCCGCGGCCGCACGCGGTCTTCATCGGCGGTGGAGGGACCCAGGAGACGATCGACCGCTCCTGGTCGGCGTTGCGTCCTGGCGGCCGACTGGTGGTTCACGCGGTGACTCAGGAGACCGAGATGATCTTGGTCGACTGTGGGAAACGCTACGGCGGTGAGCTGTCTCGACTCTCAGTGGAGCATCTGGAGCCGATGGGCCGCTATCACGGCTGGCGACCGGCCCGAGCCGTCGTGCAGTGGAGTTCGATAAAGGCGGTCGAGTGACAGTCCATTTCATCGGGGCTGGTCCAGGGGCGGCGGACCTGCTGACGGTGCGAGCGGTACGGCTGATTGAGTCCTCCCCGGTGTGCGTCTACGCCGGCAGCTACATCGATGCGGAGATTCTGGCTCATTGCCCGTCTGGTGCCACCGTCATTGACAGCCAACATCTTGATCTGGATCAGATCACCGACCATCTGGTTGTGGCTGATCAGCGCGGCGAGGATGTTGCGCGACTCTGCTCTGGCGATCCCTCGATCTACTCGGCGCTCGCCGAGCAGACCCGGCGACTCGACCAGGCCGGCGTGAGCTGGGATGTGACGCCTGGTGTGCCGGCCTACGCGGCTGCCGCGGCGATCATCGGACGCGAGCTCACTGTCCCGGAGCTGGCGCAAACGGTGATCTTGACGCGTACCCAGGCTGCCTCGACCGCCATGCCCGAGACTGAGTCTCTCGGCTATCTGGCTGAGACGCGGGCAACCATGATCATTCATCTGGCGATTCGGCGGATTCGTCAGATTTGTGTCGAGCTGACTCCGGCGTACGGGCCGGACTGCCCGGTCGCGGTGGTCGCGAATGCCACTCAGCCGACCGAGCAGGTACTTCGCGGAAGGCTGGCCACGATTGCGGATCAGGTCGAAGCTGCCGCCTTGCGGCAGGCGGCGGTGATCATGGTGGGACAGGCGTTACACGCCGAAGACTTTGTGGAGTCCCGCCTTTATGCAAAGCGTCGTCGTTAGCAGCGTCGTCATGACGTATCAGAACGGCTCGTCCACACGGTTGTGCCATGGCCGAGCCGAGTCCGGCTTGAACCGATGATCAGCAAGCAGCTCATGTCGATGCTGCCAGGATCGAGCGCATCGAGGGTGGTGACAGTCAGATCCTCACTAGCCCGGCCAACATTCCTACCGATGACGACCGGCGTGTCCGGCGCACGGAGCTCGAGCAACAGCTCACGCGTTCGGACGATCTGCTCCCGTCGGGCATGCGAGGCCGGGTTGTAGATGGTGAGCACAAGATCAGCTTCAGCGACAGCGCGCAACCGTCGTTCAATCACCGACCACGGCTTGAGCCGATCCGATAACGACACGACGGCGTAGTCTCCCCCGAGGGGTGCGCCAGCACGGGCTGCGACGGCCTGTGCTGCTGTCACTCCGGGAAGCACCGTGATCTTGACTGGGGCGTAGCGGTCATCCTCCGCTGCCTCGAAGACCGCTGAGGCCATGCCAAAGATTCCTGCATCTCCGCCAGAGACCACAGCAACCCGCTCACCGGCCAGCGCAAGATCGAGAGCGCACCGCGCGCGTTCCAGCTCGACGGTGTTGCCGGAAGAATGCCGCTGTAGACCTGGTCGCCCCGCCAGCCGGTCGAGGTATGGGCCGTAGCCGACGACGTGATCGACTTCGGCGAGCACCGCGGCGACCTCCGGGGTCGTCCAGCCGTCGAGTCCAGGCCCAAGACCGACAACATAGAGCCGAGGTGGATCGACATGATCAACGCTGGACGTTGAGGACAATGCTGCCGATCGACCTGCCGAATCGAGACGTCGATCTCGTCCCGGAACAACGATCATGGAAAAGTACGGCACGGTCCGGGCGTCGACCTGACTTACCGGCATAACGCGCTGCTCACCGGTGGTCGCTCGTTCTACATAGAGTGCGTCGGCGAGCCTGCCGGCCTG
>DATEWO010000006.1:0-31683 GCA_035257925.1 Propionibacteriaceae bacterium
TGCTGTTGCGGGGCCGCCTGCTGCTGCTCGTACGCCTCCGCCTCCGCCGCTTGCTGGTCTTGCGCGCCCCATTTATTGGCCTGCCGGCGTGATACACGATTGGACACTGCGGTCGCCGTGCCGGCAACCACCGCAGTTCGCGCTATTCCACGAACGAGTCCCATTGTTTGTCCTCTCTCCTTACTTCGTCTTACGTCTGTACCCGCGCCTCTTCAGCCTCGAGCGCGTCGAGCGCTGCCACGACCTCGTCGGCCGGAATGCGGCCGCTCGCGATGAGCTCCGCACCAACCCGCCTCATGGCGTTCACAAACGGAATCGCCCAGGTGTTCTCGTACACGAGCAGAGCCACGACTTTCCCGGGCTCAATGAGGTTGGCGGCCTGCTCAAGGTCCTCATCATCGATCAGCCCTGACTCGACACCTTCGAAGATGGCAAGGTCGAGAGTCCCGTCCCCATCGAGATCGGTTATCGCGGCCGCCGTGAAGGTGCCGTCGGTTTCACGCTTGACCGCCCTCAGGTCGAGAAGCCGAATGATGCCACGGTCGACCAGGTCAAGAAGAGCGGCGAGACCCTCCCCTTTCATTCTGGCTTCTGGGAATTCCACCGCCAGATAGTCGATCGGACCAACATCCCGTGCCGCCATCTCCTGCGCCGTCGTCTGCTGCTCGGTCATGTCCTGCGCTGTCATCTCCGGCTCCCTCATGTCCTGCTCCGTCATGCCTCTACCTCCCACGCCAGCCGACGCCTCTCTGTAGCGCCGTAGGTACTTTTCGTCGCCAACTTGACCCGATGCTCTCACTAACCAGCGCCGGGTGGAATCACCCTCCACGGGTGATCGATGGCATCAAGTTGAGGCCAGCAACCCCTTCTGACAGAGAACCGTTGAACTCCGAGAGGAAGCACGGCACATGCCCTAGAGTGAGTCGCGGCTGACGCCCCCCAGCCTCTTTTCGACTCAAGCGGAAGGTTGGCGTAATGGATAGTTTCTGGGACTTCTTCTGGCTCCTCGTTTGGACCTTTTTCTTCGTGATGTATTTGATGGTGCTGTTCCAGATCATCGCTGATCTCTTCCGAGACAGGGATTTGAGCGGCTGGTGGAAGGCTCTCTGGGTCATTTTCTTGATCATCTTCCCATTCCTCGCGGCACTGATCTACTTGATCGCTCGCGGAAGGGGGATGGCCGAGCGCCATGTGGCCGCAGCTCGGAGTGCCCAGGCGGCCACTGACCAATACATCAAGTCGGTTGCCACTCAGAGCAGTAGCCCTGCTGACCAGATCGCATCGGCGAAGAGCCTGCTGGACAGCGGCGCAATTACTCAGGCTGAGTTCGACCAGCTGAAGGCGAAGGCACTGGCCTCCTGAGCGTCGCCCATGGTCTGCGAAGTGCGCACCTTGGGCCCTGGATTCGGGGGACAAAGCCGCACTTCTTTCAGATTCATCGGTGTGGCACGCTGTCGTGGAGGACACATGGACCGAGCCGAGCCGTCAGTCTCGGAGCTACGGGAAAGCGGCCGCGACTGCTACCAACGACGACAGTGGGTCGCCGCCTTTGCCGCCTTGTCCCAGGCCGACCACATCGAGCCCCTCGCCGCCGCCGACCTCTGGCTGCTCGCCTGGTCAGCCCACCTCAGCGGACGAGATCCCGACTTCGCTCAAGCGATGGGACGGGCATACCGGGCCAACCTGGACGCTGGCGAGCCGCTGACAGCCGCCCGCTGCGCCGGCTGGCTCGGCGCGATCCTTGATGTGGGCGGCGAGGTTGGACCAGGAGCTGGTTGGCTGAGCCGAGCGCAACGCCTCATCGAACGGGAAGGTATCGACTGTCCCGAACGTGGCTTCCTCGTCCTGCTCGCCGCGTTCGATCACGCCGAGTCTGGCGACCATGACGCAATGCTGGCCGCCGCAACTCAGGCCTTTGAAATCGCAGAACGATTCGGCGACGCTGACCTCGCAGCCATGGCCCTCATCTTGCAGGGACGAGCGCGGCTCGCCCGCGGAGAGACCAAGGCGGGTCTGGCCCTGCTCGATGAGGCGATGGTCTCGGTCACCACTGATCAGCTCTTGCCAGCCCTGACGGGCCTCGCCTACTGCAATGTGATCGAGGGTTGTCAGCAGGTCTACGACCTGCGCCGCTCCCAGGAGTGGACCGCAGCCCTCACCCGGTGGTGCGACGGTCAACCCGAGCTGGTTCCGTACGCGGGTCAGTGTCTGGTGCACCGGTCCGAGATCTCGCAGTTGCGGGGTGACTGGGTTGCTGCCCTAGAGGAGGCCATGCGGGCATCCGAGCGGCTGGCAGGCCGGCCGGCGATCGGCAACGCCTATTACCAGCTTGCCGAGATACATCGGCTCCGGGGCGAGTTCCGCGAGGCCGAGCAGGCCTACCGTCGTGTCGGAGAGTTCGGGAGACAGCCGCAGCCAGGGCTGGCCCTCTTGCGGCTCGCTGAGAGCCGCGTCAATGTCGCGGCCGCTGCGATTGCTCGGGTGCTCGACGAATCCTCGGATCGCGCGAGCCGGTGCCGAGTATTGCCCGCGTACGTCGACATCATGTTGGCAGCGCACCAAGTTAGCGCGGCCCAGACCGCAGCGGATGAGCTGTACACGATCGCCGAGATGCTCGAGGCACCCCTTCTCCGAGCCGCCGCCGCGCACGCGAGGGGCGCGGTAACGCTCGCCGCCGGTGATCCGGCGGGAGCCCTGGTCGAGCTGCGTCGGGCGGTGTCGATCTGGGGGCAGATGGAGGCTCCCTACGAGTCCGCTCGGGTCCGCGTCCTGGTCGGGCAGGCCTGCCGTGCGCTGGGTGATGCAGATGGTGCGGAAATCGAGTTTGATGCCGCAGACCAGGTCTTCCAGCAGGTTGGTGCAGCATCTGATCTCGACCGGCTACGAAAACTGATCAGCTCCGCGGGGCTCAGCTATCCGAACGGATTGACTGCTCGCGAGGTGCAGGTTCTCAGCCTTGTGGCAACCGGGCAGACCAACCGTGAGATCTCCTCGAAGTTAATGATCAGCGAGCACACTGTCGCCAGGCACCTGCAGAACCTCTTCGGCAAACTCGGGGTGTCCTCACGTACCGCGGCCACGGCCTATGCTCTCGAACACAGCCTCATCTGACTCGCCCGGAATGGTCAGATTTGACCATTCCGTGCAACCAAGATGAGGGATTTCAGCGATGCCGAGTCGATATTGATCCTCCTACTTTGGTCGCATGACCGAGCAGGTCGAGACCGTTATCGTCGGCGGCGGCCAGGCTGGCCTGGCCGTCGGCTACCACCTTGCCCAGCTGGGTAGATCGTTTCTGATCTTGGATGCGAATGAGCGGACCGGCGATTCCTGGCGGAAACGCTGGGACTCGCTGCGACTCTTCACGCCCGCGTACCTCAATGCCTTGCCCGGTCTGGACTTCCCGGGACCGCGACATAAGCCTTCAACCAAGGACGAGATGGCCGACTACCTCGAGGCGTACGCGGCCCAATTCGATCTTCCTGTCCGAATGGGTTTGTGCGTCAACTCGATCACCAAGATCACCGACCGATTCCACGTCAGCGCCGGTGATCAACGATTCGAGGCCGACAATGTGGTACTGGCCACCGGCGGTTATCAGACTGCGTACGTACCCGACTTCGCCGACCAGCTCAACGCCGGCATCCCCCAGCTCCACTCCAGCCAGTACCGCAGGCCGTCCCAGCTGCGCGATGGCGATGTTCTCGTGGTGGGCGCCGCAAACTCGGGCGCCGAGATCGCGCTCGAGGTCTCCACCATGCATCGAACGTGGCTCTCTGGCCGGCACCCGGGCAGCGAACCGACTCGCCCGGGCAGCAGGGTCGATCGCCTCTTCACCCCACCCTTCTGGTTCTTCATCTCGCGAGTGGCCAGCGTGACCAACCCGATCGGGCGGCGGATGCGACCGCAGTTGATCACGACGACCCTCCCGCTAGGTCGAGTGAGGCTCAAGGATCTGGACGCAGCCGGAGTCGTACGCCTTCCGCGGACGATTACTGTCCGTGACGGCATGCCCGTCATGGAAGACGGGCGGACCGTGGAGGTGGCGAACGTTGTCTGGGCCACCGGATATCGTCCATCCTTCGACTGGGTCCACATCGACATATTTGATCAAGAGGGTCAGCCCGTCCACCACCGTGGCACAACTCTTGAGCCTGGCCTCTACTTCATCGGACTGTTCTTTCTCAGCTCGCTGGCCTCATCACTGGTCGGTGGCGTCGGACGTGATGCTGAGCACATCGCTCGACTCATCGCTTCCCGCACCGCTCAGCGCAGGCGGATCAGCCCGCGTTCGACTGCAACGGTGGCGGCGGTGCGGTCTGTCACGCCAAGCTTGCTGAACACGTGGACCAGGTGAGTCTTGACCGTGGCTTACGGCATCCGCAGATCCATCAGGACCACATCCGGCCGGTCTCTCAGGGGTCGGGACCATGTGACTAACCTGGGTTCTGGACCCCGCGTCGTGCCAGGGGACGACCCCTGGACCCCCGGCCGCTTCGCGGGGCAACCGGCCCACCGGCTGTCGGTCTGTCACCCCAGAGCGACGGCAACACAGAAGACGGCGCGCTGTGCGACGTCCGGACACCCCCGGAGGCAGCGATGTTCGAAGAAGCTCAGCTTTATGCACCGGTGACGCGCTCAGGCGATGACGTCACCGTTCACCTGGGTGACGATCATCCAGGTGCCGTCGACCCGGAGTACCGGGCCCGACGCAACGCTCTTGCCGCGCTAGCCATGGACTGGCAGCCCGGCACACCCCCACCAATCGCGACGTACACCGAGGACGAGCAGGAGGTGTGGCGCATCGTTTGCGCCGAGCTGCACAACCTCCACCAGCGCCTCGCATGCTCCGCATACCTGGAGGGCAAGGAGCGACTTCAGCTCCCTGAGGACAAGATCCCGCAGCTCGTCGAGGTGAACGACCTACTCAAGCCGCTCACCGGCTTCCAGTACGTCCCCGCGGCCGGGCTGGTCCCGCTCCTTGAGTTCTACGGATCGTTAGCCGACGGCATCTTCCACTCGACGCAGTACATTCGCCACCACTCCGTACCGCTCTACACACCAGAGCCCGATGTCATCCACGAAGTCGTCGGCCACGGCAACTGCCTGGCACACGATCGCTTCGCGGCCCTCTACCGGGTCGCCGGTCAGGCGGCTCGGCGAGTGGAAACAACCGAGGCGTTGGAATTCGTCTCCAAGGTCTTCTGGTTCTCATTGGAGTTTGGCGTGGTACGCGAGCACGGCGAGGTCCGCACCTACGGCGCCGGTCTGCTCTCCTCGTTCGGGGAGATCCAGCAGATCGAACGAGCCGAGCTCCGGCCGCTGGACGTAGGACGGATGGGCATTCAGACGTACGACATCACGCACTACCAGCCGCTGCTGTTCTGTGCTGAGGGCTTCAGCGAGATTGAGGACGTGGTGGGCACGTTCTTTGCGGAGGTTGACGACGACCTCGTGCAGCGGCTGATGCACGACGCGTCCGCACCAGCCTGATCAAAGCGTCATCAGCTGGATGGGCCGTCCGCTCGCGCTCGGGGAACACGAGCCAGGCAACGTGCACGCCTCCGACGCCGAGTACGATCTTCGAGCACGTTTCAGCCCACGGGCGTCGAGTAGGGAGAGGAATCAATGACAAGTGTCACCATCTTCGGGTCTGGCAACATGGGCAGCGCTATCGGTGAGGTGCTGACTGCTGGCGGCGCGACGGTCGACCATATTGGTAGCGCCGATCCCCCTGGGCCGGTGAATGGTGACATCGTCATCCTCGCCGTTTACCACACCGCCTTCAGGGACATCGTCGACGAGTACGGCGACAAGTTGGCCGGCAAGATCGTTGTCGACATCACGAACCCGCTGGACCCTGAGACTTTTGACTCACTGGTTCCGCCTCCTCACAGCTCGTCCGCCGCGGATCTTGCCGCTGCGCTGCCTTCGTCCCGGGTGCTCAAGGCATTCAACACGAACCTTGCGCCAACACTCAGCGCGAAAAAAGTAGGCCCGAATACGACCACGGTTCTCGTCGCAGGCGACGACGCCGACGCGAAAGCGGCTCTTATCTCGGCCGTTCAGGCTGGCGGTCTGGACGCCCTCGACACTGGCCCGTTGGCCCGCGCTCGCGAACTCGAGGCACTTGGATTTCTTCAGATCAAGCTCGCGGTGACTGAGCAGATCGGTTGGACCGGCGGCTTCGTTGTCCTGCGCTGACGGACGCTTCACACCACCACGCGGTGACGATGCCAGAAGGGGGACCGTCTTGTCCGCGTAGCGGTAATAACGACCGAGCCGCGCGGGGTGGCGCCGACGTGGATTCGAGAGTCACGCGTTTCAACGTTAGCTGCCGCTGACCGTAACGCGTCGCTCGGGACTGTGATCGGGCTGGCGGCCACCATCTTTCCCTTTGTTGTCGCCTGCAGCAGCAGGACCCCTTGACGTTTGTCGCTGAGGTCATCCGCCACGTGTTCGGAGGAAGTGGACTGGTAGCGCAAAAAGCGCCGAGCGCTGATCTTGAAGGTCAGCGTGGTGCCCCGGCGGGACGCCTCAGGTCCAAGATCAACAAAATCTGAGCTGTCAGGGAGCCAGGCAGCCAGTCTGAGCCGCCCGGTCGAGGCGGCGCCGGTCTTGTCCAGGCCCACCGTAAGGGTCAGCCGTCTCCGGGATATGGATACCTCGCAGAGGGTGGGCGAGGAGGGTAGCCGGGGCGCTCCGACTTGGCGATCTTCCACACTCAGCAGGTCGTCGAGATGCGGCCCGAGCGTGTAGGTCGGCAGGTCCCCCTCACCGTAGCTGAGCGGTTTACGGAGGACCCGATTCAGCTCGACAAGATCCTCAGCTTTGCCGATCTTTGCGGTGATCACCCGCAGCCGTTGGGGGTCGCCGAGTTCACCCAGCACCGAATGTGGCATGTAAGGAAAGACTTCGAGTTGCATCACTTCGAGGAATTCCTTCCGCTCTTCGGAGCTGGCCGCCATGAACGGGCGGCTCAGGGCCGACGAAAGGGTGCGTACGAAGACTCGGCGGAGCAGGCGGTCCCGACGCTCGCCTGGTGTGGTGTTAGCCACTACCAGCGCCACCATCCTGGTCGTGGTCAGCTGCTTGTTGGCCAGCGTCTGCCGCTGGCGTGACAAGTTGCTGTTGTCAGGAAGCAACCGCCGGTTGTAGAGATCCCTGCCGCCGAGGATGCTGATCTTGCGGGCAGCGAAGAGGCAGGTTGCCATGAACACTTGATCTTCACCTTGCACCATGTCCTCGTTGAACCGCAGTTCCAGCTTTTCGATGAGCGACCGTCTGACCAACTTGTGGGGGGTGAGAGCACCCCAGACACCGTTCTCCGCGAGGTCGGCGTCAAGCACCGTTCTGGTCGAAGCGGGCCTAGCGCCTGGTTTGCCGAACCAGCTGACCCGTGGGACCACGATGTCGGAGTCTTGTTGCTGCGCCAGGTTGATAAGCCGCCATAGCGCGTCTGGCCCGAAGTAGTCGTCTGCATCGTGGAAGAACACATAGGCGCCGGTGGCTTCGGACAGACCGCGATTGCGACCTGCGCTGGGACCTCCGGTGTGCGGCTGCTGGAAGATCTTGAGGTTGGATCGGATGCCCTGCAGCTCATTGAGATAGCGCCAGGTGTCGTCGGTCGAACCATCGTCGACAACGATGATCTCGATCAGATGCGGCGGCAAAGTCTGGGCGGCGAGCGCATCCAGAGCGTGCCCAAGCAGTGCGCCGGCGTTGTAGGTCGCGATGATCACCGACACCGCAGGCGCCGCCCCTCCGCTGTCCCCTTGCTCGGGAACCGCTTGTGGGTTGCGCAGTCGCACCATGGAGTCCGGCTTCATCGATTCGAGCCTCGACGGCGGGCACCGAAGAAAACGCCAGCGGCGGCCAAGCCGAGGAGCAACGGGATGGAAAGGACAACCGGCAGGGCGCCTTGGGCCGTCAAAGTGGACCGGCTTGCGACGGCGACATTGACGAGCTGACTGATCAGTAGCTCCTCGTTGCCCGCAACCGTAGTGCCGAACGGCACGACGACGACGTACGCGGCGAAGTGGCCAGAATTGACGGCCTGCAACTCCCAGGAGAGCTTCCGGCTTTCACCCGGATCCAGGGACAGGTGCTGGCTACGACTCGGCGACCAATCCTCCGGATCGACGTAAACGGTGCCCTCGATACTCGCGACGTTCAAGTGCGCCAGGATCTCGCCGGTGGGTGCAGCGCCGGTGTTAGTTACCTCGGTTGTGATCATGAAGCGACCGCCCAGCACCGTCTCGACGCGAGCCGGGTGGGCGACTACCTGCACGCTCAGGGGCGCCGCAACAGCAGGAGCTGAGAGCCAGGTGAAGACACCGACCAGAACCCCAATCAAGAGCAGCTTCCTCATCCGGCATTCACCCCTCGCGTCAGCCGTACCAGCTGTGGACCCGCGAATATGAGTGCACCGCCCGCGATGATCGCCGTGAGCAGCGGCGTGATCAGGTAGGAGAGGTCCTGCGTCCAGTCGTGGCCCTCCACGAGCACCGCGGAGATATACATAAGCCCTGAGGCCACCGGATTGGCTCGCAGCAGTACCTCAAAAAACCAGCCCTGCGGCAATCCACTGGGTAGTTGGGTTGGTGCGAACAAGATCAGCAACAGGAAGATGCTGGCCGCGATGCTGGTCTTGTTCGAGTTGCAGGCTGCACTGATCAATAAGCCGATCGAGCCAAGGCCGACGGCCAGCAACGTCCCGACACCAAAGCCGAGCACCAGCGCCGGGCCCAGGATCCCCACCTCACGACCAAGGACCCATACGTACGGGATGCTGATGCCGAATGTGGCGAACCACAGCGTCAGGGCGGCGATGAGCTTGCCGATAATGATCGATCGTCGATCAATCGGCGTGACCAGCAGTGTCTCCAAGGTTCCGCGCTCGCGCTCCCCGCTGATCCCATCAGCGCCCACGACCAGGGTCGCCAGAACCCCGACAGCGACCGCGAACTGCAGGACGAGGTTGACTGACTCGCGTTGCTCAAGGAAGTTCAGGGCCTGGTTGGTCGAGGTCAGGTAGGTGATGGCGCTCAGCAGAACGCTGAAGAGAAAAAGCAGAATCAACCCCCGTCCACTCGTCCACAAGTCCCGGCACTCCTGCTGGGCCACGACAAGCCATCCGGGCTGGCCTTCGCCGGCTCGCAAATCCTGCCGCAAGCCAATGGAGGGCGGTGCGACTTGCAGCGTCATGCGACGGCCTCGCTGGTCATCTTGAGGAAGGCATCGGACAGGCGCGCACCTTCCAGCTCGAACCGGAGGACTGGGATCCCTGCTGCCGTCACTGCTGTGAGGCCGGCGTTCATCGCGTCTGCCGGCGAAACACCTGACGCAGTACCCGGCGTCTCAACAGCAATCCGCAGCAGCTCCGGCTGGCCTTCGACCTGATCGACGGAGAGACCAGCGAAGTTCGTGAGCGCCTGCCGAGCGCGCTCAACGAGATGGAGCGGCACTCGTAGCTGAGCAGAGTGCTCGATCAGGGCTCGGCCGATGACCTCCCCGACGCTGCCGGAGACCATCACTCTGCCGTGATTCAGAATCACCACCTTGGAACACACCTGCTCCACCTCCGGAAGCAGGTGAGTGCTCAGCACGACCGTTGCGTCTCGGGCATTCGCGATGGTGCGAATAATGTCGAGCACCTGCGCTTGACCCGCCGGGTCGAGTCCCAGGGTCGGCTCGTCCAGAAATACCACCGATGGGTCGTTGACGAGTGCTCGGGCAATCCCGAGCCGCTGCCGCATCCCCCTGCTATACGTGGAAATTCGTGACCGGCCGCGTAGTTCCAGCCCGACGGCAGCGAGCAGCTCAGCGCTCAAGCTGCGCGCCTGACTTCGGCTCAAGCCATAAAGGCGCGCGTAAAAGCGCAGATATTCGGCCCCAGTTTGGTGACTCGGGTAGCCACTGCTCTCTGGAAGCACGCCCACACATCGCCGAATCTCAGTCGCCGAGGTTGACGGATGGCCGGCGATGGAGAACTCGCCGCTGGTGGGCTCGAGCACCGTGGTCAGCAGCCGAATCGTCGTCGTCTTGCCAGCTCCATTGGGACCGAGCAGGCCTATGATTTCGCCCTGGGACGCGGAAAAACTGACATCCTCGACGGCGCTGTACGCGCCATAGTGTTTCGTAAGGTGGACCGCTTCCACAGTGATCTTTGTCATCGGTCTGCCTGATTCCTCAGATCCCCGAGTGAACTTGGTCACCCTCGCATTTCACTAGAGCGTCATGAAAGGCGGATGAGAATTATGATTTGACGAAGCGCCGGGTTATCAGAATACGACGGAAACCATTTCGTCCGCTATGCCATAAACGAGATGTACCCGTAGCAGATCTGCACGGCTTTCTTGATGAGTACGGTCCCGACGCGGTGGCGGTTCGATTGTTGAGACATTTTCTCGCCCGTCGCACGGGCCATGATCGAGTGTCTCGGGGAGGCAGTCAGCTGAGCGCGGGAGGTTGTCCGGGTAGTCGAAGTGGTGAAACGCTTATCCCACGGGGATAGCTGGGCATGACGGGAGAATCGAGAAAGGCAGGCAATGGAAGAACCCCGCAAGCTTTACCGCAGTCGGACCCAACGCATGGTGGCCGGTGTATGTGGCGGCCTGGCCGAGTACTTCAACCTCGACGCGACGCTGATGCGAGTGCTCTTCCTGGTACTCGCTGTGGTCGGTGGATCGGGACTGGTGATCTACCTGGTGATGTGGATCATCGTTCCTGACGCGAGTAAGGCGCCGCCGCCGGCCTGAGCCGCAGGTTTGCTTGGCTGCAGTTGCGCTTTGGTAACCGCATACGCTCCGGTATGTGGCGATCGGGATACTCCCAAACCCGCGCAACAGCATCGCGAAAGCCGTTCGGGAACGCGTTGCCGGTGATTTCGAGGCGCAGCATGCCGAGATCTGGCGCCCGGGCGAGCGTTGGTTTGATGAGCGGGATGCGATCTGGCGGGTACACGGCGATACGTCGATGTTCATCGGGGGGGTTCGTGCGTTGCTCTTGCAAGCGCTCCATCCAGTAGCGCTGCATGCAGTCGTCGAGCATGCCGGCTTCCGCCGGGACTTCTGGGGACGATTCCAGCGCACCAGCAGGTACGTCGCTTTGACCACGTACGGCACGGTGTCTGACGCCGAGCGCGCTATCGCTACTGTTCGGGCGATCCATCGCCGAGTTCATGGGACGACCCCAGATGGCACGCCGTACTCCGCTGACGACCCGCATCTGCTCATGTGGGTCCATGCTGCCGAGGTGGATAGCTTCCTCAGGGCATTTGAGGCCTTCGGCGCCGACGCGCTAACGCCGGCGGAAGCAGACGACTATGTACGCCAAACAGGCTTTATTGCCGCTCAACTGGGTGTTATCGACCCGCCAACGACCGTCGCTGAGCTGACCGCGACCCTGGAGAGCTACCGGCCCGAGCTCAGCGGCTCAGGTCCGGCCCGAGAGGCGAGCAGCCTGCTCCTTGTCCGCCCACCATTCACCGGCTTCACGCGAGCCGGCTATCACCTGCTTGCCGCCAGTGCCGTCTCGATCTTGCCAAGCTGGGCCCGTACCCAGCTGCTGCTGCCGGCACTGCCGATCACCGAACGTGCCCTGATCAGACCGCTGGGCCGCTCGGCCATGTACACATTGCGCTGGGCGCTCACCGACGATTTGTCAGAATCCAGTTGAGCGATAGGCCGGCAGCACCACGGCGACCGCGTGCTCTCGGGGCCTGAGACGTCACCCGTCCGAGTGACTCACCCGCGTAGGGCGATGCAGATCCGGCTCGGCAGTTAGACGATTACTACGACCTGCCCATCGGCCAACAGCGTCGGAGCCGCTGCTGTACCAGGTCGCGACGGCCCAGTGCGGGTTCCTGTACGGCCAGCAGGCCGCGACGCAACAGCGACCAGGATCGACTGGGGAGATGACGACGAGGGAGAACGACCGGAGTTTGACCTCGGTCCAACCGGACCATAAACACGAGATCGAGGAGGCGGCGATGGTGGCACGTAGCGGTTCGGCGGGATCTGTACAACGACAGGCCGACGTCTTTGTGATCTTCGGTATTACCGGTGACTTGGCGAGGGTGATGACGTTCCGTTCGCTGTACCGACTGGAGCTGCGCGGACTGCTGCAATGTCCCATCGTCGGCGTCGCCAGCAGCGACTGGACTGTTGATCAACTTGTGGAACGTGCCCGCGAGTCGATCACTGCAACTGGCGAGCAACTGGACAATACGATCTTCGAACGGTTCGCCGCGCGACTGTCGTACGTGCACGGCGATTTCGCTGATGCGGCTACCTACCAGCGAGTCGGCGACATGATCAAGGGCGCTCAATGTCCGGTGTTCTATCTCGAGATCCCACCGTTCCTGTTCGCAACCACTGTCAAGGGACTCGCCGAGGCCGACCTGATCAAGACCGGACGCGTTGTGGTGGAGAAGCCATTTGGTCATGATCTTGCTTCCGCCCGCGCCTTGGCGGACGATCTTCACCAGTACGTCGACGAGTCGCAGCTGTACCGGATCGACCACTACCTCGGAAAGATGGGGCTCGAGGAGATCCTTTACCTGCGGTTCGCCAACACGATGCTCGAGCCGATCTGGAACCGGAATTACGTCAAGTGTGTGCAGATCACCATGGCGGAGAAGTTCGGTGTCGAAGATCGTGGCCACTTCTACGACCCGGTCGGCGCGCTGCGTGACGTCGTGGTGAACCACCTCATGCAGGTGGTAGCGGCCGCGGCGATGGAGCCGCCGGCCGGTGGTGATCCCGGAACACTGAATTACACCAAGGCCGCCCTCTTCAAGGCGACGCTTTCGGCGGATCCCGCAGCTTATGTACGCGGTCAGTACCAGGGATATCGCGACATCGATGGGGTTGCCGCCGACTCCACAACTGAGACGTACGCCGCCTTGCGGCTGGAGATCGACAACTGGCGCTGGTCCGGGGTGCCGTTCTTCATCCGTACCGGGAAGCGTCTGCCGGTGACCGAGACCGAGGTGCGACTGGTGTTCCAAGACCCGCCCCGGTTGGGCTTTGGTCCGTGGGCAGCTCGCCAGGCGGAGCCGAATCAGCTCGTGGTCAGGCTGGATCCGTTGACCGGGATTCAGATCGGCGTCGATGCGCGACGCGCGGACAGCATGCACCCGGAGTCGATCACATTGGACATGGAGTTCGCGGAGGAAGGAGGCGAAGGGCCGACACCCTACGAAGTGCTGTTGCACGCTGCGATGGTCGGCCAGGCTACCCGATTCACACGGCAGGACGGTGTTGAGGAGACCTGGCGAATCATGCAGCCCCTGCTGGATGCACCACCGGCCGTGCACTCCTACCACCCTGGCTCCTGGGGGCCGGCCGCAGCGGAAAGCCTGATCGCCGAGTACGGCGGCTGGCAGGGGCCGTGGGCATGATCACGACATCAGCCCGTGCTCATGGGCGTACGCCGCGGCCGCCGTCCGAGACGGCACGTCGAGCTTGGTGAAGATGTTGCTGAGGTGCCGCTCGACCGTTTTCTGACTCAGCACCAGAACGTCGGCGATCTCGTGGTTGCTGCGTCCCGCGGCCACCAGTCTCAGCACCTCTACCTCGCGTTCGGTCAGTCCGCCCGGTCGCGCGCGGCCCAGAAGCCGGTCGACCTCCTGGACCGCCGGCGCCGCACCCACCTCAGCAAAAGTGCGGCGGGCAGCCGCAAACTCCGTGGTCGCTGAATCCTCATCCCCAAGCTCGCGCAGAGCCAGTGCCACCACGACCCGGGCCCGGGCTGACTCGTACGGCGACCCGACCTCGCTCCACACCCGAGACGACTCTCGTGCAGTGCTGAGCGCAGCCTCCGTTTCGCCGGATGCCAAGTGCACCGTTGCCGCCGCATACCTCGCCATCGCGCGGAGTGCGGCGTTTCCGAATGACGACGCGATGCCGGCGAGTTCGTCGGAATGCTGGCGGGCCTGGTCTACGAGCCCAGCCAAAACCAGAATCTCCACAGCAGCCGGAAGCATCCAGGACCGGTGCACCGGCCCCTGCGCTTCACCGAGTAGCCGGTTGATCGCCGAGATCGCCGCCGTCGTCCGACCGCGAGCGAACCACAACAACGCCAGACCTGGTTGCGGCTCGTGGCCGAGTTCGGCTGCCTTGTGATAGGCGGCTTCCGCCTCGTCGAATCTGCCGCGGATACGCTGCACGTCGCCTTGCTCGGTTAGCGCTCGGCCGGCTGGCGCCGGCGTACCCTCAGCCTCGTATCGCCGCTGGGCGAGAGCATATTCAGCGAGCGCTTCGTCGTAGGCCCCATGCAACCGCATGATCTGACCACGGTGCAGCGAACATTGGCCGGTGAAGGGAACGAGGCCGGGCTGCGAATCGCACCATTTGGTCAAGGCAGTGGTCCAAGACGCAGCCCGAGAGAAATCTGACAACTCCTGGCACGCCTCGATCATCGCGCAGTAGACCATCCCGGCGATGATCGGCGAGACCTCCGCAGCCGAGATCTCGACCATCGCCTCATCGAGCAGAGCAAGTCCTTCCGGCACCCGGCCGGAGTAGATCATCATCCTGCCCTGCGTCAACAACCCGAGTGCGATCAGGTCATGATCGGTGAAGCGGCGGCCAGTGTCGACGATGCGAACGGCTGTCTCGCCGGCCCTGGCAAAATCCCCGCGGGCAAGATGCTGAAAGAACTCGTGGACAAGTAGGTAGCCACGTTCGACGACATCTTCGGGCTCGGTCTCGAGAAGCCGTTGTGCTCGGGCGACCCAGCCGCCGCCGACCGCCATCTCCCCTCGAAGGTTCAGCACCAGCCCGAGCCAGCAGGCGAAGCGTGCCGCGCCTAGCGACTCCCCGTTCCGGATCCTGTCCTGATATCCGACCTGCAGAGCGCGAACGGTCTCATCAACATCGCCCAAGAGATAGGCAGACGTCGCCAGGGTCATGGAATCCTTCGGGCCAAGGTCCCGAGCCCCGCGCAGCTTGTCGAACGCAAGCACCCAGTCACCGCGCTCGTACGCCTCGCGAGCCTGCAGCAACACATCGACCGTCTTGTCCTGTTGGACGCCCATTCGCGCCGCCTCCCGGTCAGAGGTTACGCGCACCTGACTCACGCTGCGAGCGCGAGTGACTTCCCGACTCGGGCTTCGATCTTCCCTGCGACATAAGCGGCGTCTCTACCAACTCCTGGCAGCACCATCGAGCTGAACGCGTACTGGAAAGCGAGGCCGCAGAAGAACAGTCCTGGAGCTTCCGGCACCACGCCGCGCATCTCGCGCGGCCATCCGTCGGCCCCCACGATCGGCAGGTCGATCCAGTCGAACACCTGGCGGAAGCCGGTGCACCATACGACATTGGCCACGTCAAGAACTCGGCCGTCGTCGAGGACCGGTCGCCCATCTTTGGCGCCGGTCACCCGGCCCAGAATCCGCTCCACACCGCGTGCTTGTAGATCGGACCGCCTCACACGGAACATCGGGAGCCCCCCATGGAACCGGACCTTCTGCATCACCTTGCGGCCGATGGGCGTACGTCGAGTGAGCACATGCATGGCGACGAACACCATGAGCGGAAGGATCAACCGGGCCATCCAGTGGTCTGGCCCAACCGGATTCTGACCGGGGTCGCGACCGGCCAGAACCGTCGGATGGGTGGATGCCACCTCAAAGGCGATATCTGTGCCCGAATGCGACCCCCCGATCACGAGCACCCGACCAGGCTTCAGCTGCGCCGGCCTGCGGTACTCGCTGGAGTGCAGCTGTCGAATCGACGGATCGAGATCCAATGCGAAATCCGGAATCCGCGGGGTGCGGCCGAACCCCCCGGTCGCCACGACGACGTTGTCGGCCACGATGCGGTCAGCTCCGAGCCGGAGCACATACTTCCCATCGACTGTTTGCAGCCGGTCGACTCGGGCGAGCGTGCGCACCGGCAGTTCGAATCGTTCCGCGTATGCCGCCAGGTAGTCGGCGACTTGGTCTTTGGTCGGATAGGACCATTGCGGACCGGGGAACGGCAGGCCTGGCAGACCGTCGTATCGTGCGGGCGTGTAGAGGCGCATCGAGTCCCACTGGGCGCGCCAGTTGTCGCCGATGTGTTCGTTGCCGTCGAGGATCAGACATGGGCGTCCCAGCCGTTGCAGGTGGTACGCGGTCGCCAGACCGGCCTGGCCGGCTCCGATGATGGCTGTCTCGGTGTATTCGATCGTCATGAGAACCTCCAATGTGATGGGAAACGCCGTCTGACCGAGGCGATGCGGTGGCGTACCGCAAATGCCAGAAGAGCATCAGCCCCGATGCCACGACGTAGAAGCCGTGTAAGGCCCAGATCGGGCCAGCCGGCAACTGAAAGACGTAGATGCTGTGCACTGCGTTGCCGACGTTGGCCAGCACCAGGTTGCCCCGGCTGTAGGAGTTGAGCTCCCTGGTGCGCGCGGCCTTGATCAACATAGGCAGAGTGCTGACGGCGAACAGCACCGTCGAGACCGATCCCGCGAACACCGCCATGTTTGCCATGTCGGCGACGCTACGGAGCAGGCACCGTGGCGCGCGTCGGGTCCGTTACCCATCTTGCGGAAGCAGGTGATGGGTGGATTCCCGCATGCCCGGCAGCACCGCGGGTCAGGAGGCTCGCCAGGACTGCCGCGGCGACGATGGCCGCCGGCACCGCGTTCCAGCCTGACCGCGGGAGCTGACCTAGGTAGGTGCCGGTGAACATCGCTCCGATGGTCCCGGTGGCAATGCGGCCGGCGATGCTCGGCCCGCGCCTGGACGGTGATGCTCCGGCCGCCCAACCGGTAGCGGCCAGGCCGGCGAAGAGGGCGTAGATGGCGGCTACCGTTGGCCAGCCTCCGACATCGTTCAGGTTCCTGCCGCCAGGAAACAGGGCGCGGCCTCCGGTGATCTGGGCGTACCTGGCCACGACCGCGAAGTGTGTGGCGTGCGCGGCCATAAAGCCGAGGTAGAGCGGACGCCACGCTTGCGCGGCGCGCGGCCCCAGCGACTGTGTCGCCTGGGCAGCTGCAAAGAGCATCGCGGAACTGCGCGCCGTGAGCCGTACGGCCCGGTAGATGGTAGCGGTGGATGGCATAGAACTTAAGATAGATAAATGATTTAGAAATATCAATGATTTAACGGTGCCAAGCAACCACTAGGATGATTCTTGTGGCGGGTTCAGCAGGTCGTGGTCAGCGGAGGGACGCGGATCCCCTGCTGGTCGAGACCTGGCAGCAGCTGATGGGATTGGTCCTTGAGCAGCGCTTCCGGTGGGCGGAGGTCGCCGGCGAGCTCGGGATCACGCAGGCCGGGCTGCGCGCGCTGCTGGCGATCGACCCGAATCAGCCGCAGTCGATGCGCGAGCTCGCCAAGGAGATGAACTGCGATCCGTCCTACATCACTGCGATGATCGACGATCTGGAGCGCGCCGAGCTCGCTACGCGCCAGCCGTCGGCGTCCGATCGCCGAGTGAAGACAGTAGTGCTCACGCCACGAGGGGCCGCCGCTCTGCGTACGGTCCGCGACGGACTGCTCTCTCCACCACCACAGCTGGCTCGACTAACCCGGAGCGAACAGCAACAGCTCGCCCGACTGCTGCAACAGGGGCTCAATGTGGACCCCGACTCCGCGTAGTTGGCCCCGCTGCCCTCCTGACTCAACTCCATGCCGGTCGGCGAAGGCGATCACTCTGATCGCAGATCGCTTTGCATTCCGACCACGTCGTGCGATTCCTGAAGCCACGCTCGGAGTTCGTCGTCCAGGTCGGCCTCATCGCGAACGGATACGAAGTGAATTCGCCAGCGCGGTCCGTAGTCTTCGGTCTTGATGATCCGCGGACTATCCAGCCAGCGATGCAACGCGAAACTGGCCAGAAAGCGATCCTTACGCGGCTGGAGCCCAGCGAACCGGACTCGAGCGACGCAGGTCAGTCGCGTCTTCTGCGGGATGACCTGGACGTCGCCGAGTCTGTACAGCATGGCAACGTACTTTCGAGCGAGATCGAGTACGGCCGGCTCTGACCTGGGAAACAAGCCTTCGAGGGTGAAGGTTCCACACGAGTGCGACAAGTTTCTGGTCACCAGCCGTGCTCCGCATCGCGGGCAGATGCTGACGTCGGGCAGTCCCTCGTCCGCTTGGGCGTAGTCCATCTGCGTCTCCCTGGCGAGATCGTGAACCTCGCTCGTCCCAAGGTAAGTCTCTTTGAGGTTCAGTCTCGGTATCAGCGGGAACGGCGCAGTTGCCGCCCTGACCGGTCGGTAACCGGCGGAGCCAGGTTGTCCGCGAATCGCGTGAGCAGGTCGGCCAGCGCGGCGACGTCTCGGGACGGCCAATCGACCAGAAGTCGGGCGAGGCGTGCCTCGCGATAGCGGCGGGATGCGCCTACCAGGCGGATTCCGGCCGCAGTCAGCTCGAGGGCCGCACGTCGCGGGTCGGACGTGGAAACCTCGCGGGTCACCATGCCCGCCTCGGCGGCCCGAGCGACCAACCGGCTGGCCGTCGAGGGCGCCACGCCCAGTACTTCGGCCACTTCGGCTACCCCGACCGCGCCAGCCGCGTCGGTGACGGCCAGGCAGACCAGGAGAGTGGACCCTTCCACGACGCCGCCCTCGTGGGCTATGCCGCGGGGGGCATCCCACATGCGCCGCAGCCGCAGCAAAGCCTGGTCAACGCGTGCCAGGTCACCACCGCCGGAACGACGCACGCGCCACCTCTCATTGACGTTATATATGTACGATACACATATGCAGGTGCACATGATGGTTGCCGTCCTGGGCGGCACTGGGCGGGCCGGCCAGCCGCTCGTGGCGGAGCTGCTGCGTCGGGACTACAAGGTGGTCGTACTGGCTCGCGATCCGGCCAAACTCGGCACGATCCGCGACGAGGTCAAGGTGATCACCGGTGACAGCCGCGACGAAGCGGCGCTGACCGAGCTGGTCAGCGGCGTGGACGCCGTCGTCTCCACGCTCGGCCCAGTCCGCAAGCAGGGCATGGTCAATCGGGACACTGCGAAGGCCCTCATCTCCGTCATGCGCAGGGCCGGAGTTCGCCGCTACATCGGGGTCACCGGCGCCGGCATCGATGTCCCGGGTGACCAGAAGGCCATTCTCGACAAGGCGCTGTCCAAGCTGATTCAGCTCGTGAGCCGCAAGGCGGCCATGGACCGCGCCGCCGAATACGAGGAGTGGGCGGCCAGTGACCTGGATTGGACCCTCGTCCGCGCGCCGCGGCTACGGGACGGGTCGCCGACTCACGCCGTTGAGCATGACGCCCACCGATCAGCCCCCTCTCCCTTCCTGCGGCGGTCCGACCTCGCCGAGTTTCTCGTGGACGTCCTCGAGCAAGGCCTCTATATCAGGCAGGCTCCCCTGGTCGGCGCCAAGGCAGCTCCGGCCGATCCGGTGCCGGAATGACGCGACTCGCCGCAGTCTCTCGACAACCCTGAACAGGAGCGGACTCCCATCACTGTGTAAGGCTTGGCAAGGTGATCGAACCTCAGCGGGTACGCAGGGTGGTCTCGACCGTGCTTCCAACCGCACACGGCACCTTCCAAGTTCACGGGTACGCAGTCGAGCCCGGTCGGGAGCAGCACCTGGCGCTGGTGCTGGGCGATGTCACCCACGCCGGAAGCAATGGCCATGTTCCACTCGTCCGGGTCCACTCCGAATGCCTCACCGGTGACGCCTTCGGATCCTGGCGCTGCGATTGTGGCGAGCAGCTCGACGCCGCCATGCGGGAGATCAGCCGCGAAGGCCTCGGCTTGATCATCTACCTGCGCGGCCACGAAGGTCGCGGGATCGGCCTGCATGCCAAGCTGCACGCGTACGCACTGCAGGATGCCGGCCTTGACACTGTTGACGCCAATCTGCGACTGGGTTTGCCGGTCGATGCCCGCGATTACAACGTGGCCGCTGGAATCCTCCGCGATCTTGGTGTACGCCGGATTCGACTACTCTCGGCGAACCCGAACAAGAGCGATCGACTTGGTGAGCTAGGCATTGAGATAACCGCCCGGCTCCCGTTGCCAGTGACCGAGCGCGCCGAGAACGCCTTCTACCTCGCGACGAAGCGCAACCGGATGGGCCACGACAACACCCGCAATCTGCTTGATGTATGGAGCGAACTGCTGCAAGGCCGAGTGCCGGACCGGGCCGCGGCAGGGCCGGATGCCGTGCTGCTCGATCGATACGGATCCCTGGTCGCTGCGGGGCCAACGATCACGATCGCCCAGTTGGCTCAAAGCGTCGATGGTTTCATCGCCTCCAAGACCGGTGACGCCAACTACGTCTCGGGCGAGGAGGACCGGGAGCACTTGCACCGGCTGCGCGCGCTGGTGGATGCCGTGATCGTGGGTGCCCAGACGGTCGCTGCCGATGATCCCCAGTTGACGACGCGCGCGGTGCCAGGACCGTCGCCGGTTCGGGTGATCATCGATCCCAGGGGCCGGATTCCTCGTAAGGCCCGGGTGCTGACCGACGGCCGCGCCAAGACCCTGTGGTGCGTGGCTGGTGATTTCGGACTGCCGCCCCAGCTGGCGCGGCACGTCGAGGTGGTCTCCTTGCCACATGATGAAGGTCGGTTTGAGCCAGGGGCTGTACTGGCCATGCTGCGGGCACGCGGGCTGGGCCGCTTGCTCGTTGAGGGCGGCGGCCGAACTGTCTCAGACTTTCTCGCCGCTGGAGTACTTGACCGGCTCTACCTGACCACCGCTCCGATCTTGGTAGGTGATGGGATTCCCGGTCTCCGGTTCACCGGCGCGGACCTGCTCGCGGATGCTCTGACCGCTTCGGTACAAAGGTTCAGCCTCGGTCGTGACCTCTGCACGGTGTTCGACTTCGCGGCGACTCGCCAACCCCGAGGTCTCTCCAGGCAGGGCCAGCAGGTCGCGATGTCCGACCTCGATCCGGAGGGCCCCGCGCTCGAGCTGGGCGCGTCGTAACTCGAACCAGGCCTCGGCCATTACGGCCAGACGGGGGTCCTGCGCCACCGCGGCATCGAGCCGCTCCCGGAGGAGCTGTGCAACAAAGGCGGAGTCCGCGGAGGCGGACAACTGCCACGGAGTCTCCTGCGTGCGAACGGTGAAACCACCGGCACGCAGCACCTCACCGGCCAGTGTGACGGCTTCTGGACCAGCCCGGCCGGCGCGTCGCTGATGATCATTGAATGCATCGAGCAAACGTTGATCATGCGGGTCCACGGGACTGACGCTCTGGGCCCCAGTAACGCTGAGACTGAACAGAGCCGGCACCTGGTTGTCGATCACGGCTTCGCACACGGCGTCGAGCTGAGCGGTCGTCAGCACATCCAACACGGCCGAGCAGGTGACAAGACGATGATCACCCGAACCGTCCGTCAGAAATCGACCAAGCAATTCGACACTGCTATCGATGATCATCGTGTCCTCAGGCTGCGGCAGTGATCTGCTGATGGCTGAGTCATGATCAAGATGGATCCAGCGTTGTTGAAAGGGCAGGCGAGGCGCCAGCCACCGCTGGTTGGCTCCAGTCCCGGCACCGAGGTCGATGATCTCCAGGACGCCGTCGATACCGCGGATGTCGATCAGATAGCTGATCAACTCGGGGAGGAGGGTGCCGACAGTGGCGGCGCGGGCCGAGCTGTCGGCGGCGGCGCGGGCGGCAAGCCAGCGGGGGTCGACGGTGACTTCGGCCGACGATTCAGATACTCCAACACCGCCGCTGCCGTCTGCTGCCATCCGGGCAGCGTATCTCGCCGAGCGAGCGCCGCTTGGCGCCAGGAGTGCCGCAGCATCGGTTCGGTGAGCCACCTGCGCAGCACCACCGCCAGGCTCTCCGGGTCGCCGGCCGGGACGGCCGTGCCGGGCGTCTCGGCATTGTCTGCTGTCGTCCCTTCCTGAAGTGCCTCGACCGCGCCGGTCCCCGTAGAAACGACCGCGGGGATTCCGCGAGCCAGCGCCTCGACGACAACCAGGCCGTATGTCTCAATCCGCGACGTCAGGACTAACAGATCCGCGGTATCCCACTTCTGATCCAGCGCCCGACCGGCCAGTATCCCGGGCACCATGATCCGCTCTGCCAAGCCGGCCGCAGCGATTTCGGTGCGGAGTTGTGCCGCATAACCCGGATCAGCCCGGTCAGAGCCGATCAGGTCCGCTGTCCAAGGAAGGTCCGCAAGCTGTGCCAGTGCGCGTACCAGGGTGAGCTGGTCTTTGGTCGGGGTCAGCGACGCGACGCTCAAAAAGCGCGGACGCCCTGAATCCCGACTGCCGTGTGCCACGGCGGCGGGCGTAACTCCGGGGATCGCCACGCCGACGTCGTCCCGACCGTACCGGCGACTCAGCTCGGCGGCGGCCCAGCGGCTCGAGCACAACACTCCAGAGGCGGCGTGTACCGCTCGGGACTCCAGGAGGGCGTACCGCTGCCGCTGCGCAGGCTCCAGGCTCAGCTCGTCGCTGATCGGCAGATGAACCACGATGGTGACCGCGTGACCGGACTCGACAGCTGCGGCGACGACGTCGGGTGAACCAGATGCCACAATCCCGTCGACCAAGCAGGCCGGCGTGGCCCGTAGGGACCGCGCGAGCGCGAGATGTGTGGAGGCGTCTCCGTCGGGCCATGGCCCGGCGAGTTTCTGCAGCCGGATGTCGATGCCGAGCGCACGCAATTCGGTAATGAGGGCCTGGTTGTAAACATTGCCGCCGGTCGGCTCGTCCCTGTCCCAGGTGATGAAGCCCAGCGGTGTGCCGCCAGCCCCAGTCATCTCAATCAAGAGCCGTCATCTCAATCAAGAGCCTTGGTGTACCCAGCCCAGGCGTCGGGATGCTCCCGTAGCGTCACGTCCAACTTGGTCAGGCCGCGGTTCTCCAGCGATGACGCAATTCGCTCGGCGACAAGCCGTGCCACGGCTTCGGTGGTGGTGAGTGTGCCAGCCAGCTCCGGGTGCTCGTCGAGGTTGCGGTAATTGAGGTCGCCCAGTGCGTTACTGAGAACGTCGGCAGCCTCGCCGATGTCGATCACGATCGATTCAGGGCCGAGCGTTTCGCGCCACAGCGTCAGCTCGACGACGTAGGTTGCACCATGCAAATTCTGAGCGGGGCCGAATGACGGATGCGGCAGGCTGTGGGCGATCATCACATGATCACGAACAGTCAGGTGAAACACGATCAGACCTCCTCGTCGCGCGGGTAGTCGATCACTTGGCACAGTGTCTCTGCGCCATCGCTGAAGATCGACTCCATAGTCCCAGGCAACGCTCCAAACGGTGCGTGGCCAGTGATGAACACGTCGAAGACCGGATCCGCAAGCATGCGCATGGCAAGCTCCATCCGGTCGCTGGTGGTTCGCCGTGGCCGCCGGGCGGCCGCGACAGCGCCAACCTGACTGGCCCGAATCGTCAGCCGCTTGGAATGAAACGCGCCACCCAGAGGGACCCGCGGCTGCGCAGTCCCGTACCAGGAGAGCTCGATCAACTCGGCTTCGTCGCCCAGCAACTGCAAACTGCGCGCGAGGCCCGACTCTTTGGCCGAGCAGTGGAAAACAAGATCGTTGTCGCCGGCGGCATTATCTGGATGTACCAGCTCGACACCCAGAGCTGCCGCAAGGGTGGCTCGGGCGGGGTTCACATCAACGAGCTGGAGCCTGTCGAGTGGAAGAGTCCGTAGCAGGGTGGCCAGTGCGCCACCCACCATGCCAGCGCCTACCACGGCCACCCGGTCCCCTATCCGCGGCCCAGCGTCCCAAAGCGCATTGATCCCGGTCTCCACTGTGCCGGCCAGCACTGCGCGATCACTCGGTACTTCATCGGGCACTGGGGTCAGGGCGCTGGCCGGTACCACGTAACGGTCTTGGTGCGGGTACAGGCAGAACACCCGGCACCCCTTGAGGTGCGTCGGACCCTGCTCCACCACACCCACCGAAAGGTATCCGTACTTGACTGGGCCGGGCCAACTACCCACCTGGAAGGGGGCACGCATGGACTCGGCAACTTCTGGAGGAATGCGGCCAGCGTGCACGAGCATCTCGGTGCCGTGACTGATCCCAGAGCAAATGGTTCGCACCAGCGCCTCGCCAGGTCCTGGGGCACGAGCAGCTTCGGTTCGCAGGACGCCGTGCCG
The DNA here is from genome assembly GCA_035257925.1 of Propionibacteriaceae bacterium. Taxonomy (GTDB): domain Bacteria; phylum Actinomycetota; class Actinomycetes; order Propionibacteriales; family Propionibacteriaceae; genus Microlunatus. Next base: position 24,057 of record DATEWO010000006.1, read on the forward strand.
AGGGGCCATCGTCCAGTACGCGGTCCAGCGTTCCGTCGCCATGTGGTGCATTGTCGCGCGAATGCCGAGCTGCCCGCATACGGTGCTGCATCGAGTTCATGCGTACGTCTTCCATCACAGCCGTGAAAACGACCGCTGGGAGAGCCCGAAACCGTACGTCTTCCATCACAGCCGTGAAAACGGCCGGTCGAGCAGGCCAGGGTCACCGTTTCCCAGCACAAGCGTGAAAACGATCGGACGAACAGGTGACGACCACGCGTCGCTAGCTCACCTCGGCGGAAACGGCCGCAGCCCGTGGCGAGCGACGATGTCAGGTACCTCGCTGAAATCGAAAGTGAGCCCGAAACGTTCCGCGATCGGTGCGGTGACTGACGGATCCGGGCGGCCGCCAGCAGCCGCAGTGGCCTGCGCCAGCTCGATGAAGTACTTCTCGAACCCGGCCGGGCTCACGATTTCGATCATCCGTGCCGGTTCGGATCCGGCATTCCACATCGAATGCAGCTCACCCCGTGGCTTGACGATGTAACCGCCCGCGCCAAGAGACACTTCGCGCCCGTCAGAACGGAAGCCGATCTCCCCGGAGATCACGCAGGAGATCTCGTCTTCCCGAGTGTGTCGATGGGGTGGAATTAAAATTCCCGGGTCGAACGTGTGCTCGACGATCGAGATGGCACCAGTTTCCGATGCGGCGAGCTTCACAGTCGCCGTAAAGCCTGGGACCAGGGTGACCTCACGACTGCCTGGCGAGATGACGGCGAGTCGTGCTGTCGATAAGGCGGTCATCTGTGAGCCTCCAAGCTTTCGCGATCCAGCACTGTATTCTCATTCACATGATGGGGTCGCGATTGAGCGTTGTCAATGGCTGAACATGGCCGTATTGCGAAAATGCGCAGGCCCTACCAGTTGCGGGCGCGAGCCGACGCGATGGATCGAACACGGGCGCGCATCACGCAAGCCGCGATCGAGCTTCACGGAAGCATTGGTCCAGCTGCGACAACAATGAGTTCCGTCGCCGAACGGGCGGGGGTTACCCGCGCGACGCTGTACCGCCACTTTCCGAACGAGGAAATACTCTTCCGGGCCTGCAGCGCGGAGTGGCGGAGCGCGAACCCGTCGCCCGATCAAGCTCAATGGGCAACCATTCCCGATCCGTACCAGCGTCTCGCGACGGCGCTGCCAGAGCTCTACGGCTGGTACCGATCGTCTGAGGCCATGCGGGCCAACCTTCTTCGCGATCTGGCGGTGCTGCCGGCTGCGATCCGCACCGGCATCGAGTCCTATCCGCGGACGGTCGCCGAGGTTCTGGACACCGGCTGGCCGCGCCAGTCCCGACTGCGCAGGGCGGCGATCGGACACGGTGTCGCATTCCAGACCTGGCAATCGCTGGCACACCAAGGTCTGACCGACACCGAGGCCGCTCAGTTGATTATCGGGCTGATTACAACGTCCGAACAGGACGCATGACGAGGGGCTCAGGACGCGGAACGAGCTATGACATGCTGATCGCGTGTTCCGCTTGCTGGAACTGCTGGGCGGGCTATCGCTGGTCACTGACATCGGCACGGGTTCCCCCTTGGAGGAGTCGCTGAAGCGCTGCCTAGTGGCAGCCCGGCTCTCCAAGATCATCGGCCGCACAGATGAGGAAGTCAGCGATGTGCTCTATACAGCGCTGCTGCAACACCTCGGCTGCACGGCGTACGCGCACGAGGCCGCCCGGGTCTGGGGCGACGACGTCGTGACGACGCGCGTGAGTTTCCTCAGCGACTCAGGCGAGCTCGCCGACATGTGGCGGATCTGGGTCCCAGGGATGGCACAGGCAACCGGCCGATCCAAGGCGCGAGTGCTCGCGACTACCGTCGTGACCGCAAAGCGGATGGAGGCCGAAGGACCGGCAGCAACCTGCGAGGTGGCCCGGAGTGCCTCGCAAGGACTTGGACTTCCCGAGCCGGTCCAAGCAGGCCTTTCACACATGTTTGCGATGTGGAACGGCAAGGGCTTCCCGAACGCTGCGGGCGAGTCGATCCCGCTGGCGGCCCGAGTCATGCAGGTAGCCCTGACTGCGGTGATGTTCGCCTCGCACGCAAATAGTGATGTTGCTGTGGCCGAGGTCCGGCGGCGCGCCGGCACGCAGCTGGACCCCAATCTCGCCGACCTACTGATCGAACGAGCCGACGAGCTACTCGGTGATCTTGATGAGATTGACGCGTACCAGGCAGTTCTCGACGCCGAGCCGGAACCGGTACGCCGCGTTGAGAAGGGCGGCCTCACCGAGGTGGCGCGAACATTCGGGAACCTCGTTGACCTGAAAAGTCCCTGGCTGCAGGGCCACTCCGCCGGAGTTGGTGATCTTGCGGCCGCTGCTGCCGGAATGCTGGGGCTACCTGAGGAGATAGAGACCCTACGCGTCGCGGGATATCTGCACGATCTCGGAAGAGTAGGGATCTCCAGCGCGATCTGGGACAAGGCCGGTCCGCTGAGTACGGCGGAGCGGGACCAGGCTCGGTTGCACGCGTACCACAGCGAACGGATCCTCGCTCGGATCCCTCCGCTCGCGGAGTTGGCCAGGCTCGCCGGCCAGCATCACGAACACTGCGACGGCAGCGGCTATCACCGCGGCTTCACCGCAGCCCAGCTGTCGATGCCGTCTCGCGTCCTGGCTGGTGCCGACACCTATCGACGATTGATCGAGGACCGCCCCTACCGGCGTGCGCTCGCTCCGGCACGAGCCGCCGATCGACTGGAAGCTGAGGCGCGGGCTGGCAGGCTCGACGCCGACGCTGTCGCGGCGGTGATTGAGGGGGCAGGTCTCCCTCACCGAACTAGGCCCGCTCGCCCAGCAGATCTCACCGAGCGGCAGGTGGAGGTGCTGCGGCTCGTGTCACTCGGGCTGTCCAACGCCGAGATCGCGGAACGGCTGGTGCTGTCTCGGCGCACCGTCGAGCACCACGTTCAGGACATCTACCTCAAGATCGGGGCCTCAACCCGCGCAGGAGCCGCAATGTTCGCCATGCAGCACGGGTTGCTTTGATCAATCAATCTGGGTAGTTCTGCCCATGCCAGGTCATGCGGTCAGCCCTCAAACTGGTGGTGTGACCACAGCCCGGGAAGGAACTGCCGCTCGCGACCGCCTGCTCACCCCGGCCTTCATCCGACTGGCGGTTGCAGACCTCGCGTACTTCACCGCAGCCGGTGTCGCGATCTACGCCCTGCCGCTGTGGGTGACCGGGCCGGTCGGTTCCGACAAGTCTGGTGCCGGGATCGCGTTCGGAGCTTTCGCCGTCAGCGCCCTGATTCTTCGGCCAGTCGCCGGCCGCTTGGCGGACACCCGTGGGCGGCGTCCGTTGCTCGTGGGTGGCGCGCTCATCAGCGCATTGGGAATGGTCGGGACCGCGTACGCCGCCAACCTCGTGCTGGTTGTGCTGCTGCGCCTGCTGCTCGGAGTAGCAGAAGCCGCGTTCTTCGTCGCTTCGCTCGCCGCGCTCGCCGACCTGGCACCGCCGAGTCGGATAGGCGAGGCCACGAGTTACAACTCACTCGGTCTCTATCTCGGCTTGGCGTTCGGTCCGCCACTTGGCGAGCTGCTGGTGATCTCGGCCGGCTACACGGCCGCCTGGTACGGCGCTGCGGCGTTATCGCTCATCGCCGCTGTGGTCGCAGCCGGGATCAAGAACGTCCGAGCACGCTCAGCGCCGACCGGCGGTCGCGCCCGACTGATCCATTGGAAGGCCGTTCCGCCAGCACTGGGCTTCTTCGCATCGGTGGTCGCGATGGGTGTGTTCTTCGCCTTCGGCGCATTGCAGGCCGAGGCGGTCGGGCTCATGCCGGCGAGCACACCGTTGTTCGTCTACGGCCTGGTCGTGGTGGCCGGCAGGTTGTCGCTCGCTCGGGTTCTTGATCGATTTCCTGCCCTGCTCTTGGGTGCAGTCGCGCTGGCGATCATCGCTGGTGGGCTGATGATCATCGCGCTGTGGACACATCCGATCGGAATGGTGCTCGGTGCAGCGATCTTCGCACTTGGCGTCACGCTCAGTACGCCGGCGTTCTTCTCTGCGATCTTCGCGACAGCGCGGCCGGGCGAACGGGGCGCCGCATCGGGCACCGCCAGCATGTTCCTGGACCTGGGGATAGCCCTCGGGCCGATGCTGCTCGGCCTCGCTGCGCAGGCCGGCGGCATTCCGTTTGCCTTCGGGATTGCCGCTGCGGTGGTGCTGGCCGGGTGCGGTTGGATCCTGACGCTGAGCCGAAGGGGCCGTACTACACCGGGCAGCGTTGTCGCCGTTGAAGCACCCGCCGTGGTACCCGATGCTCAGGAGATGGCGAGATAGTGGTGCACCTGCTGGATTGCAGAGGCACCCTCACCGACGGCTGAGGCCACGCGCTTGACAGAACCATGGCGCACGTCGCCGGCGGCGAAGACACCGGGAGCACTGGTTTCCTGCGACAGCGGCGGTCGATCCAGTGGCCAATGGCTGAGATCTGGACCAGTGAGCAGGAAACCCTTCGAGTCACGTTCGACGGTATCGGCGAGCCAATCAGAGTGCGGGTCGGCACCGATCAGCACGAACAGCCCATCGGCGGGCTCGATCTTTTCTCTGCCGGTTGCCGAGTCACGCACCGAAATGGCTTCCAGACGGCCATGGCCGTGGACGCCGGTCACCGTCGAGTTGTGCCAGACGCTGATATTGGACGCTCGTTCGATCTCGTGGATCAGATAGGCGGAGGTCCTCGCGGAAAGTGAAGGGCCGCGTACCAATAGCGTGACATGTGCGGCGAAGCGGGCCAGGTGTACCGCAGCCTGTCCAGCCGAGTTCGCGCCGCCGATGACGAAAGCACGCTGGCCCTCCAGCGCGGCCGCCTCGGTGACGGCCGCGCCGTAGAACACCCCGGCACCGAGCAGGTCGTCAAGCCCGGGAACTTCGAGCCGGCGGTAGGTCACTCCGGTGGCGATCACCACAGTGCGACTCACAGCCTGGCTTCCGTCCCCGAGGGTCAGCTGCAAGTCCTCGCCGTCTGCCTTGAGCCCGACTGCGGAGCGGATGAACACGATCTCCGCACCCATTGCCAGCGCCTGTTCCACTGCACGCGAGGCGAGCTCGCGACCGCTGATGCCTCGCGGAAAGCCAAGGTAATTGCGGATCACGGACGTGGTTCCGGCCTGCCCGCCGACGGCTTCCCGCTCCAGAAGCAGTGTGTTCAGGCCTTCCGATGCCGCGTACATTGCGGCCGTGAGCCCGGCCGGACCGCCGCCTACGACGGCCAGGTCGTATAGCGGGCTTGTCGGCTTCGTCTGAACACCCAGCGCCTCGGCGAGGCCTTCGTTGGGTGGGTTGACCAGCACGCGGCCGTCAAACAGCAGCGCGATCGGCTGATCTCCAGCGCTCACCCCAGCCTGTTTGAGAAGCTGGCGCCCCTCGGGCTTGGCGACGTCGTAGAAGCCGTGGGACACGTTGTTGCGCGCAAGCAGGTCCCGGAGCTCATGGGAGCGGGCTGACCAGCGCGGGCCAACAATCTTCAAGGCCTCTGGTTGAGAACCCGCAGCCACCGCAGCGTGGACTCGTTGGCTGAGCAGCTCCGAAACCGTGGGATACAGCTCAAATTCCGGGTCACCCCACGGCTTGTTGAGGTAATGATCAAGCTGTCCGAGTGCCATGGCGCGCACCGCGGCCCGGCCGGCGACGATATCCCCGGAGGCGACCAGTATCAGCCGCTTGGCGGCCGGATGAAGCTGATGGCATGCATTGAGGAAGTCCACTCCGGTGGTCCCGGCCAGCCACTGGCCCGCGATCACCACTGCTACCTGATCATCAACGTCGAGCCCAGCGAATGCTCCCTCAGGGGAATCGACGGTGAGAATGCGGTAGTCCGCTGCGAACCGTCGGGTGAGGTCGCGCTCGATGGCGGCAAGGATGTCGCGATCGCTGTCGACGGCGAGCAGCACCGGTTGCGCCATGCCGCTTATCCCGGCCCAGACGTCTTCGCTCCGCCCGTCGGCGGTGGCTGCACCAACGTCTCATCGGCGTAGCACCAGAGCCAGTCCTCACCGGGCTCCATCGATCGAACGATCTGATGCTCTGGGGCGTGCTCGCGGGCGTGGCCGCTGGCGTGCTTGTTCTGTGAGGAGTCGCAGCACCCCACCTGACCATCGGTCATGCACATCCGCAGGTGGACCCAGCTGTCACCGGCCTCAAGGCACTGTTGACAGCCGGTCGACAAGGGCGTCACGTCCTGGATTTGATCAAGGTGATTGCATTGCACCGCCGGCCTTCCGCGTAACCGCTGGAACGCAAAGCGAATGGTTTGCAGGAGTCCCATTGCCGTCTTCTCGTTTTTGGGCCGCTTCTCATCTGGTCAACAGTCTCTCGCCTGGCGCCGCACGTCCTGCGCCCGGTCCCGCGGGGATAACGTGTGACGGTGCCTGACTACGGCCGCGACCTGACGTTCGGATATTTCCTGATCCCCAACGCCGGCGACCCGCTGCTCGACGCGGTCCGCGAGATCGAGGCCCGCGGCCTGGACTGGATCGGCGTCCAAGATCATCCGTATCAGCGACGCTTCGTGGACACCTGGGCCCTGCTCGGAGCGATCGCGGCCGCCACTACCCGGGTCGGTTTCTTCCCCGACGTCGCCAACCTCCCGCTACGCCCGCCGGCGATCATGGCCAAGGCGGCTGCCAGTCTCGACGTGCTGAGCGGCGGGCGCTTCGAGCTGGGGCTGGGTGCTGGCGGCTTCTGGGACGCCATCGAGGCGTACGGCGGGCCGCGCCGTGAGCCTCGCGACGCGCTGGACGCGCTCGAGGAAGCGATGCATGTCATTCGCCTGATCTGGAGTGGCGAGCGCAACCTGCGCTTCACGGGCACGCACTACCGTCTCGCCGGTGCACACTCCGGTCCGGTACCGGCCCATCCCATAGGTATTTGGCTCGGTGTGTACGGCCCGCGGGCACTGCGGCTCGCCGGCCGGCTTGCCGACGGGTGGGTGCCGTCCCTGCGCGGCGAGATCACCCCGCTGGGCGAGGCTGGGGCCCGCCTCGATGATGCCGCGGCCGCGGCAGACCGGGATCCGGCGGAGATCCGCCGCGTGGTCAACGTCAACGGCCAGATCACCGATGGCGCGCGGCTCGGCCTCTTGCGCGGTCCGGTGGACCAGTGGGTCGACGAGCTCACCGACCTGGCAGTTGGGTACGGCTTCGACATGTTCATGTTCTGGGGGGAGGGCGAGGACCAGCTAGCTCGTTTCGCTGAGGAGGTCGCGCCGGCCGTACGTACCCAGGTGGCCGCGGAACGCGGCCGCGCCTAGGCCGACGCGGATGGCTGCATAGTGAGGCTCTTTGCTGCCGTGGTACTTCCGGACGACGTTGTTGCGGATCTCGAGGCCGTGGTAGCTGACCATCGCGACGACGTCTTGGCGTGGACGCTCCGCGAACAGTGGCACATCACCCTGGCGTTCTACGGACAGGTGGCGGACGAGCGCGTGCCCAACCTGAAGGCCCGGCTCACCCGGGCAGCCAAGCGATACCCGGACCTGTCCCTTGCCCTGGACGGCGCCGGTCGTTTCGACGAGCGGACCTTGTGGGTCGGCTGCAGCGGCGAGGTCGGGACGCTACGCGACATCGCTCGATCAGTGGCGG
>DATEWO010000007.1:0-8943 GCA_035257925.1 Propionibacteriaceae bacterium
GCCGGGACCGGCCGATCACGCCGGCGGTTACGCTCTCGGCACAGTGCAGCCGCTGTGTTCATGATCACCAGCACGGCAGGAAGTCCGGCCTCCCGAGCGAGGCGGCGGTACCCCGCCCGCCGTTCCGGATCCAGGCCCAGGGTGTCGATCACAGTAGTCAATGAGCGCTTGGCCCGTGCGGCCACGATCTGGTCGAGCAGTGCGAACGCGTCCGCGGTTGCCTCAAGATCGGCAGGGCCGCTGCCAACCGTTGCCCGCAGCGCATCCGAGCTCACCACCTCGGCCGTGCGGAATCGCTCAGCAGCCCAGGTGGATTTCCCCGAACCTGCGGCTCCAGCCAGGACCACCATGACAGGGTCCGGGAGCCGGCCATCTGTCATAGGCCGAAGTCTGGCAGCTAGGCGGCATGCTGAGTGTGGCCGGAGCGCCTGTCTGTCCCAGTGAAGGGGGTAGGGGCGCAAGAATGACTCCATGACCGATCCCAAACCCGTCGCATCATGGCTGACTGACATGGATGGCGTACTGGTGCACGAGGAGCAGGTGTTACCCGGCGCAGCGGAGTTCATTGCCGCACTGCTGGAGCATGGACGCCGGTTCCTGGTATTGACCAACAACTCCCTCTTCACCGCTCGTGATCTTCGGGCGCGGCTGCTGCGCAGTGGCATCGACGTACCTGAGGAGTGCCTCTGGACCTCGGCACTCGCCACCGCCCAGTTCCTGAGCGATCAAAAGCCTGGCGGCTCGGCATATGTCATCGGAGACGTCGGACTAACCTCGGCGCTGCATGACGTCGGCTTCGTACTGACCGAACGCGACGCCGATTATGTGGTGCTCGGCGAAACCCGGACCTACTCCTTCGAGAACATCACCCGGGCTATCAGACTGATTGAGCGCGGCGCTCGATTCATCGCTACCAACCCCGACCCGACTGGACCCTCACCGGAGGGACCCCTTCCAGCCACCGGGTCATTCGCTGCCTTGATCACCCAGGCGACTGGAATCCGGCCGTATTTCGTAGGCAAGCCCAATCCGCTCATGATGCGGTCGGCGCTCAATGCGATCGATGCTCACTCCGAAACCGCAATCATGGTCGGCGACCGAATGGACACCGACGTTATCTCCGGCCTTGAGGCGGGGATGCGCACCGTGTTGGTGCTGACCGGCTCAACCAAAGAGGCCGACGTGGAACGGTTCCCCTACCGCCCAACCCGAGTCGTCAACTCCATTGCCGACGTGGTCGAGCTGGTCGGCAACCTGGCGCCGACAGCAGCAGTTGCCTAGCGGACGATCTCGTCGATCGTCGTCTGGAAGGCCCGTAGCTGGTCTCTCCGCGGCAGCGGGGTCGGCCAGTCCCGTGGTCTCCACCCAGGATGTGGCTGTTCCGCTCGATAGGTCCAGAAACCAGCTCCACGTACAGCTGGCCCGGCCGATCTGAAAGTCGAGTTAGGCGCGCGCGTAACGGCGATATCGGTCAAAGTCGTCAAGCCGGGAAACACGATGTCAACGCTGGAGGTGCCTGATGGCACAGGGGGCAGATTTGTGATCACATGCATGTGCTGGCCGGTCACTCGTAGGGCGGCCCCTGACCGCAGGTCGGTACAGAGGCATTCCAGTGCACCCAGGCCCGCAAGCTTCGTCGTCACCAACCGTGCCCGCCACACGGGTCGTCCGGTCCCGATCTTGACCTGGGGCCCGCCCGCTGAGATCCGGTTGTACGCGCGGCGCGGCGGCGCTGCGTCGGCAAACGGTGGGGTGGATGCCGCCCTCAAACCGCGGCCAGGCTCCATCGACAGGATTGTCCAGGCAATCGAGGTGAAGCTACTGCTGCTGTACACGGCATTGACCATGACGAGGTAGCGCTGCCCAGCCGGACGGTAGCTGAACGGCTTGGTACTGGCAATGACCGGCGTCTGGTCCGCAGGGCGGGTCAGGTCGGTGGGATAGCTGGCAAGCGGCAGCATGCCGCTTGGCGTCACCGGCACTCGCCAGAACGGCGGCACAGTCGCTAGCTGTACGTCCACGGTCGCAAGCTCGGCTGGTAAGGCAGGGAATGCGACCTGGAGCAGGGTAGTGGAGCCGATCCGCAGGTTTCGTTGCGCGAGTGTGACCGGAGTACACAGGCAGAGTGAACCCCACCCCTTGCGGGTCAGCGGCCGATAGACCCGGGCTCGTGCCGCGTCGGCCAACAGTATGTCCGGATATCCTTCGTTTGGCCTGCTGAGCCCTAGGTCGACCGTCGTCGGTAGCGGATCCTTCGGCTCCAGCCCTGCTCCATGGAGTGGGGTGACCGACCAGTCAAGCACTGTGCCGCCCTCCATTCGCCGCACAGCGTGCACGGCAAGCCGCATGGTGATGGCGAGGCCCTCGGGTGAGGTCCAGATCGCCTCGCCCACGACTGGCAAGTCAGGGTTTGGGGATGGCAACGTCTCGGTGGGTGGTCCAGGACGGATCGGCGGGGCGGTCGCCTGCTGTGTCCTGGGCCGGCCGAAGAGGCCAGGCTCCACCGGATCGTAGGAGCATCCGGCGACCAGGCAGGCAAAGGCAACGAGCGTAGCGGCGAGCCGACGCCTCACCTCACCGATGTTACGACGGCCGCGTGCCCCGACTGATCGGCAACCGGCTCGGCATGATCAGCACCGCGGCTGCCAACAAGATCGCAACAACGCCAGCAGCCAGGAAGACTCGGTGCAAAGCGGGATCGAGAATACTGGCCGGAATCTCGCTGGCCGTGGCGGAGATTCCGCCCGCCCGTTGACTCAGCGATGAGTTGGCAATGGCACCGAAGACGGCGATGCCTAGGGCACTACCCATGGACCGGGCGAACATGTTGGTGCCGGTAACCACGCCCCGGCGTTCCCACTCGACCGACGACTGCGCAGCGATCAGGGTCGGGCTGGCCACCAGGCCCATGCCGAGCCCGATCACAAAGCAGGTGGCGGCAACCTGCCACACCGAGCTGCTCGACGACAGCAAGGCGAGTAAGCCAGAACCGATCACGATCACGACTGCACCGATCAGCGCTGTATTGCGAAAGCCAATTCTCAAGAAGATCCGGCCGGCTAGCGAGGCCGCCAGTGGCCAGCCGAGGGTGAGGGCAGCCAGCGCGAAACCTGCCACCAGCGCACTCCTCCCCAGCACGCCCTGTGCGTACAGCGGGACGAACGATGTCAGGCCAATCAGCATCACGCCCACCCCGAGGGCAGCGAGATTGGTCGAATTGAGCAGGCGGTTGCGAAAGACCCAGCCAGGCAGGATTGGTTCAGCCGCACGCCGCTCCACGAAGGAAAAGCCGATCAAGAGCGACGTCCCGACCGTGAGGATTGCGATGCTCGGCACCGAGGCCCAGGGCCACAAGATGCCGCCCTCCAGGAGTCCGAGGATGATCAGCGAGGCGCCAACGCCCAGCAACACCGCGCCACCGACGTCGATGCGATGCTGGCGGCGGACCACCTGCTCGGAGAACCGTCGGAACAGCCACCAGGCCGCCAGTGCGCCCAGCGGGATGTTGACGAAGAAGATCCAGCGCCAATTGAGATAGTCCACGAACAGCCCGCCCAGCGTCGGTCCCACGACTGAAGACATGGCCCAAACGCTGGCGATGTAGCCCTGAACCCGGGCGCGTTCGGCGACGGAGTAGATGTCGCCGATGATCGTCATGGCGGTCGGCTGCACGGCACCAGCGCCGAGTCCCTGGAGGGCTCGAAATGCGATCAGCGCTGGCATGCTCCAGGCGATGCCGCAGAGGATCGAGCCGAGCACGAAGAGACCGATCCCGACGAGCATGATCGGTTTGCGGCCTATCAGGTCGGTGAACTTGGCAAAGATCGGTACTGATACCGCCTGGGCCAGCAGGTAGATCGAGAACAGCCACGGGAAGTGGGCGAAACCACCAAGATCGTTCACGATCGACGGGACGGCGGTGGCCAGGATGGTCGCATCGATCGCGATCAGCCCCACGCTCAGCATGACCGACAGCAGGATGGGGCCGCGTTCGGATCTCAGGCCCACCGCTGTCTGAGAGCTCACCTGCTGCTCGGTCGAGTGGGCCATATACGGGGCAACCCCCGATCCACGTCGGGCATTCCGCGACGACCCCGAGGCATAGGTCACATCTCGAGCCTCGGGGGGCCCGTTTGCACTCGCATAGGGAGAGTGCTAAAAAGGCATTAGCACTCTCCCTTCGAGAGTGCCACCTCTTCTGGCCGGTGAGGCTCCCATGGGCCATCCGTCGCGGGCACCGCCCGAAGAGCCATCAAATCACTGACAGGACTGCGGAGAACATGCCCAAACTGATTCAGTTCAACACGGAGGCACGGCGCGGCCTCGAGCGCGGGATGAACATCCTCGCCGACGCCGTCAGGGTGACGCTTGGACCCAAGGGCCGCAACGTCGTGCTGGAGAAGAAGTGGGGTGCTCCCACCATCACGAACGATGGTGTGAGCATCGCCAAGGAGATCGAGCTCGAGGATCCGTACGAGAAGATCGGCGCCGAGCTCGTCAAGGAGGTTGCCAAGAAGACCGACGATGTGGCCGGTGATGGCACCACCACTGCGACCGTGCTGGCGCAGGCGATGGTCCGAGAGGGCCTGCGCAATGTGACCGCCGGGGCCAACCCGATGAGCCTCAAGAGGGGCATCGAGAAGGCCGTGGCCGCCGTCGTCGAGCAGCTGGCTGCTATCTCCAAGGACGTCGAGACCAAGGAGCAGATCGCTGCCACGGCCTCCATTTCCGCTGGGGACACCCAGGTCGGGGAGATCATCGCGGAGGCGATGGACAAGGTCGGCAAGGAAGGCGTCATCACTGTCGACGAGTCGAACACCTTCGGACTAGAGCTGGAGCTCACCGAGGGGATGCGCTTCGACAAGGGCTACATCTCGCCCTACTTCGTGACTGACACCGAGCGCATGGAGACTGTGCTCGACAACCCGTACATCCTCATCGTCAACTCCAAGGTCTCCAACCTGAAGGATCTGCTGCCGGTCCTGGAAAAGGTCATCCAGGCTGGCAAGCCGCTCCTGGTGATCGCCGAGGACGTGGACGGCGAAGCGCTGGCGGCGCTGATCGTGAACAAGATCCGCGGCACCTTCAAGTCCGCCGCCGTCAAGGCCCCTGGATTCGGTGACCGCCGCAAGGCGATGTTGACCGACATGGCAATTCTCACCGGCGGCCAAGTGATCAGCGAGGAGGTTGGGCTCAAGCTCGATAGCGTCACCGTGGAGCTGCTCGGAGAGGCTCGCCAGGTGATCATCACCAAGGACGAGACGACGATCATCGAGGGGGCTGGCAGTTCCGACCAGATCGCTGGCCGAGTCAACCAGATTCGCACCGAGATCGAGAACTCTGACTCCGACTACGACCGCGAGAAGCTGCAGGAGCGGCTTGCCAAGTTGGCTGGCGGTGTCGCGGTGATCAAGGTCGGCGCGGCCACCGAGGTCGAGCTGAAGGAGCGCAAGCACCGCATCGAAGACGCGGTCCGCAACGCCAAGGCCGCCGTCGAGGAGGGCATCGTCGCTGGTGGCGGCGTCGCGCTCGTTCAGGCTGGGGCCAAGGCGTTCAAGGACCTCAAGCTGGAGGGCGACGAGGCGGTCGGCGCCCAGATCGTGAAGCAAGCGCTGGAGGCGCCGCTGAAGCAGATCGCGATCAACGCCGGCCTCGAGGGTGGCGTCGTCGCGGAGAAGGTCAAGGGCCTGCCCGCCGATCATGGTCTGAATGCAGCCACCGGCGAGTACGAGAATCTGCTTGACGCTGGCGTTCCCGACCCGACCAAGGTGACTCGCTCGGCGTTGCAGAATGCGGCCTCGATCGCAGGTCTGTTCTTGACCACGGAGGCGGTCATCGCTGACAAGCCGGAGAAGGCTCCCGCTATGCCGCCCGGCGGCGACGGCGGAATGGGTGGGATGGATTTCTGATCTGCCCATATGCAACGGGGACGGCTTCCATAGGGAGCCGTCCCTTTGCGTTGCTTGCCCCGTTTCTCGTCACGGGATGGCGGACGGGGGACTAATCCGATCACTGGACCCACGTTCGCCGTCTCAAGGCGGCAAATGTCCCGCGGAGACGCCCGGCGCGACGGTCTCGATCAGCTCACCAACCGGGTAGTCGCGTGAGGTTCTCGGTGAAGGACTGGTAGTCCTTCAGCTGCTCCGGGTCTGGCAGCGGCGTAGGCCACTGCGCAGTAGCCCAGCCGCGCGGAGGGTCACCGCTGAAGTAAATCCAGGTGTCGCTGGCATGCGGCTTCGAAGGTCCCAGCCTGGGAGCAGAGTCATCGGCGCCAACCACGGGGATGTCGCTAAGGGTGGCTACGCCAGGCAAGATCACATCAACAGTCCGGGTTCCTGCGGGCAGCGCAGGATAGTTGCTCGCCACGCTGGCCTGGCCGCCGTCCCGCCGCAGTGAACCGGCCCATAGTCCCAACGGGCTACACAGGCACTCGTACGCCTGACGTCCGGCAACAGCAGTGGTCATCCAGGACACTCGGGCGGGTTTGGCTGCCGGGGGACCGTGGGGTTTGATCATGGGTCCACTCACCACGTCGCGGTTCAGCACATCAACGTCGTCGGGCAAGTTTCCCCCAATCGGCGAGAGGGCTGGTTCCAGGATGAAGATGGACTGATCAGTGACGGACTTGATCGTCCACTCCAGTGTCGTTCGACCGGGGGCGGCGACGATCCGGTCGATCGCGATGCTCTGGATCCGACGCGGCTCCCGCCGATATCGAAAAACTTGCTGTGCCAAGGTCGGGCGCGCGGGGCCTGGCGGTCGGGCCAGGTCAGTGGGCCGCGGCGCGGTCGGGACCTGACCGATCGGAGACACAGGCACATGCACCAACGGAGCCAGGTGGATCAGATCCACATCGATGAAGTCGAGTGCCTCCGGCAGCGGTGGGAATGTTGCCTGCAACAGACGAGTCTCGCCTATCCGTAGGCCCTGCTGCGCCAGCCACATCGGAGTACAAAGACATCGACGGAACAGCCGTCGGGATTTGTGGCTCAGCGTGCGATAGACCTTTCCTCCGGCCGGATCGAGCAGGAACATGTTGATGTCCCCCTCTGTGCTGCGGCTCAGCCCGAGGTCGGCCCAAGACGGCAGGCGATCCCCGACTGCGTGACCAGGCGAGCTGAGCGGGGTGACCGACCAGTCGACAACCGTCGCGCCTTGGATCCGCCGTACGGCGTGGATCGCGAATCGCGTGGTGATCTGGAGGCCCTCGGCGGTCGTCCATTCGGCCTCAGCCGCCACCGGCAGGTCAGGGTTGGTCGGCGCAGGCGGTTGCGTGTTCTCGATGGTGGGCGATTGAGTCGCCCGATTCCTGAAGAGTCCGGGCTCCTCCTTGGCATACGTGCAGCCGGCCGAGATCATGCACGCCGCCGTGAGGACGACGACCAGCCGCTTCACCGCAGCCACGCTGCAATACTACGGTCGACGGGTTTAACTGGGCGTCGAGGAAAAGCGCGAGCAAGAGAAGCCTCTGCGAGCGTCGGTAGGCGCCCGCTGGTGATCGGAGGAACGATGAGCGGAACATGCTTTTCGTTTCGCGAAGAGCGACGACGACACCAGCTTCCCGGGGCGCCGCGCGAGCAGAGCGACAAATAGTGACGGTCTACATTGACCCGCCGATCTGGCCGGGGCACGGCCACCTCTGGTCCCACCTGATCAGCGACCAGTCATATGAAGAGCTGCACGGATTTGCGGCACGGATTGGAATCCCGAGGCGCGGGTTCGAGCGTGACCACTACGACGTGATTGCCGAACGATACGGCGCCGCACTGGCCGAAGGCGCCCAGCCCGTGTCATCGCGTGAGATCGTCGCACTGCTCACTGCGTCCGGGCTGCGCCGCCGCCGGCCGTCACGTTTGGCACGGCCCTGATTCGAGCAGTCGACGAGGCACCCGGTTGATGTACCAGGTGGATGTGGCGCGCACACTAGATTGGCGCGAAGAAAGGAGCCGGGTGTGACTAGCTGCGCGCATCTCGAGACCAGTCCGCTGACCCCGATGCCCAGCGACTTCCAGGCAGTCTGCGGCGATTGCCTCGCCATCGGTGGTCGCTGGGTGCATCTGCGACGCTGCCTGACGTGTAACCACATCAGTTGCTGCGACTCTTCGCCGGCGCGGCATGCCAGCGCACACGCTCTAGCTAGCGGCCATCCGGTCGCTACCTCGGCCGAGCCGGGCGAGGACTGGCGTTGGTGTTACTTCGACAAGGTGGGCACATGACAGCGCCTGCTGCGGCGGCGCGCGAGGAGCGCTCCGCACGACCAGTACTCCTGACCGTCGACGACGATCCCAGCGTGTCGCGTGCGGTAGCCCGTGATCTGCGGCGCCGCTACGGTGCGGACTACCGCATCATGCGCGCGGACTCCGGTGAGGAGGCGTTGCAAGCCATCCGGGACGTGGTGTTACGCGGCGAGCAGGTGGCCGCCATCCTGGCCGACTACCGGATGCCACGGATGAATGGGGTGGACTTCCTCGAGCAGGCGATGGATCTCGTCCCGCAGGCGCGCCGAGCGCTGGTCACCGCGTACGCCGACACCAACGCGGCGATCCAGGCGATCAACGTGGTCGATGTTGATCACTACCTGCTGAAGCCCTGGGAGCCACCGGAGGAGAAGTTCTATCCGGTCGTCGATGAGCTGCTGGAGGCGTGGCAGCGGGAAGGCAAGGAACCCGAGCATAAGATCAAGATCCTGGGTCACCCCTGGTCGGCAGCATCGTATGAGATACGCGACTTCCTGGCCCGGAACATGGTGCCCTACCGCTGGTACAACGTCAGTGACCCCGAGGGTGCGCGGCTACTGGCAGTCATCGGCGCTGAGGAGAGTCACGCTCCAGTCGTGATCACACCGGAGGGCCAGCCGCTGGTGCAGCCCAGCCTGCTCGATGTGGCGAATGCGGTCGGTCTGAGCACTACTCCGCAGGGCGAGTTCTATGACGTGGTGATCAT
>DATEWO010000008.1:0-12194 GCA_035257925.1 Propionibacteriaceae bacterium
GCTTGGCGCGCATTGAAGGAGTCAAGGTTGTGACGCTCAGCCCCATCCCTGTGATGGCATCTCCCCAGCGAGCCCACTGATATACCGGTGGCCCGCGCCGCTACGCCCCCGTAGTCGTTGCCGATCTCGGGGGTTCACACATATGAAGCGCGCTGCACTCGTCCTCGTTCTGGGTACTGACTCCCCCGGGGAACATCTATCCGCCGCTCGAGCCGCTCGCGGGCGAGTGGCGGACCTGGAATTTCAAGGACGGATCGCAGTTTCGCCCCGGTCCACCGCCGGCGTATGGGAGCAACGAGTTCCTGGCGGAGATGAACGAGGTCTACCAGATTTCTCAAAACTTGACCGACGAGCAGAAGCGGATCGCCGACTACTGGGCTGATTGCGCGGGGACAGTCACCCCGCCCGGTCACTGGAACGTCATCGCCATGGACCTGCTGCGGGACGCCGACTGGTCAACCCTCGGGCGCCGCCTCAACGGTTCTTTCGGCCTTTTCCCCGCACAGGACGACGAGCTTGACGCTATGGCCGAGGAAGCCGCGATCTCCCGGCTGTACGGCGGCATCCATTACCGAAGCGACAACGAGGTCGGGTTTACTCTCGGCAAGCGTGTTGGGCAGGTGGCCGTCCAGGCTTACCACGTGCCATCGCCGTAACTCCTCAATCGGCGGGCGCCCGACGCGCGGTGCGATAAAGCTGGACGAGCTGCTCAGTGGTGGTGGCGTCCTGCGGCTCCTTGTCCTCACGCCAACGGCCAGTGAACCGCGGAAACCGCATGGACAGCCCGGCGTCGTCCTTGAGCTGGCCCCAGCCGGCGGTGTGGTTGGGCGACAACGTGAGTTCGGCGCTGAGCACTTCGAGCACCAGGTTCGGCTCGAACCACACATCTGCCGGCACATGGGAGTCGATTCGCGCGGGCCGCTCAGGCCGGATCAGCGGCGCCAGCCTTGCCGGCAATGCGGCCAGTTCGGCGTCTGAGAACCCGGTGCCGCACCGGCCGACTGTCTGATAGAGCTCCGCGTCCGGGTTGTAAGCAGCCAACAGCACAGCACCGTAAGTGCCCCGCCGTCGACCTCGTCCGGCGTAAGCGCCGACAACGACGAGGTCGACGGTGTCAGCCAGCTCCGTGCGGTAATCCCGCTTGAGCTTGATCCACAACCAACCGCGGGCGCCCGCCTGATAGATCGCAGTAGGTCCGGTCGCCTTACACACCAGACCCTCCGAGCCGTCCGCAACGGCCTGCTCGAACGCGGCGTCCAGTGCCGGAGCGGTCGTCACCTCCAGCGCGGTGGTCAACCGGAGCCGGTCCGACAAGGTGATCGCCTCGGCAAGTCGCGTCCGACGGTCCAGATAGGACAAGCCGGTGAAATCCTCGCCATCGGCGTACAGCAATTCGAAGCAGAACAATCCGACCGGTACATCCAGCGCAGCTTCGGCGATTCCGTGCTTGCGGCGCCGGAACATGACCTCTTGAAAGGGGCGCAGCTCGCCGGCGGCTGCGTCGTACGCGACTACCTCGCCCTCCAGGATTGCCTCGCGCGGACCCAATCCGGCCTGCAGCAGCTCGACCACATCGGGGAACTGACTGCTCACGCGCTCCTGCCGCCGGGTGAATAGCTCGATGTGTCCATCAGCGGTGCGGTGTGCCTGTAGCCGCATGCCGTCGTATTTGTACTCCGCTGTGCACCGTCCGCCCAGTCTGGCGAGAATCTCGCCGGCATCGGACAACCGCTGGGCCAACATCACCCGTACCGGATTGCCCGGCCGCACCCGCAGCTCCTGCACAGCGGCCAGCCCTCCGGCGGCGAGCGTGGCCGCGACCAGGCCGAGATCGCAGCAGATGTTGTAAGCCCGCTCCAATACCGGCCGGTCCTTCCGGTTGCCGGTGTACACCTGCGCCAGAGCATCCAGAATGGTGGGTGTACCGATCCCCAACCGCAGGCTGCCGGTCACCAAACGCAGCAAGTAGCGCGCCTCCAACGGAGTTGCCAGCGCCAGAAGGCCGGCCAGCAGGCCTAGCTTGCGCCCTTGCGAGCCGGACCCTTCCGCGCGGGCGATCTCGTGCAGCGTGTCGACAAGTGCCGCTACCTCCAGGCTCGGCTCCCGATCTCCGGCCGTCGCTGCCAACAACTGCTCGGCTGCCTGGCCGAGGTCACCGGCCTCCCGCATCACCGCGACGACCTCCGCCTGCTCAACGCCGGCCGCTGTCGCGACCGATCGCAATGCAAGCTTTTCAGCCAGTCCCAGGTCCACCGCAGCGAATTCCGGCGCCACCAGCCCCTGACACAAGTAACAGACCGGCGGCAGTAACTCTTGCGGGGTCAGGGCCACCAGTGCCGCCAACCGGTCAATCAAGATCAAACGACCAGAAGCCTGCTCCAAGTCCCGGTACGCCTCAGCGACAATCTGGTACTTCACCTCTCCATCCTTGCAGCGGACCGATCCCTAGACCCCAAGGACGCCGGTCAGACACAATGAGCCATCCGGTGGAAGCCGGCGCTCATCGCGTTCGTGCCACCGTGGCCACCGTCGCTGACTGGCCAAGATGAACTGATCAGGAACCCCGCCCCCAATCACTGTTGGTCCAAAGACACGAGGAGGACAGGACACCCGTGGTCGTGCCATGAGTACTGACAGTCGTCGCTCGACGCAGCACCCGGGACTGGTCCTAGCCGCCATGACACTGGCCAACGCCATGGTGCTTGTCGACCAGACCCAGTCTCCCCGTCGGCCCCGGTCACACCGACTAACGGGAGGCAAGGTGCCGGGTTTGGCCCGCTGCGACACTGGAATCTCAGAGCAACGTTCGAAGGAGTGAAGCAGTGAGAGCATCCATCTCGCTAGGCCGTATCGCTGGCATCAAGGTCGGGATCAACGCCAGCGTCTTTCTGATCGTTGCGATTTTGGTAGTCGGGCTGGCAACCGGTCAGCTGCCTGCCGCCTATCCGGGCCGCAGCATCGTCGCCTATGTGATCGCAGCCATCATCGCCGCCATCTTGTTTCTAGCGTCGCTGTTGGCTCATGAGCTGGCACATTCGCTGGTTGCCCGCCGTAATGGCGTCGAGGTGGAGAGCATCGTGCTGTGGCTCCTTGGCGGGGTTGCCCAGCTCCGGGGTGAGGCGAAAACCCCAGGGGCAGACTTTCGCATCGCCATCGTTGGCCCGCTGACAAGCCTTGCGTTGGCGATCATCTTCGGTCTCGCCGCTGGAGGGGTCGCAATGCTGGGCAGCGCTGGGCTCCCGTTTGGTGTGCTGGTGTACCTGGCCGCCACCAACGCGGTGCTCGCGGTGTTCAACCTCATCCCTGCCGCACCGCTGGACGGTGGTCGAGTGCTGCGGGCGGCGTTGTGGCAGTTCCGTGGTGACCGCCACGCTGCCGCGGTGAACGCCGCCCGAGCCGGCCGGATTCTCGGCTTCGTCATGATCGCCCTCGGCGTGCTGCAGGTGGTAACCGGTCGCGGCTTAGGCGGGGTATGGCTCGCGCTGGTCGGCTGGTTCGTGGTCAGTGCCGCGACTGCTGAGGAGCAACAGGCCCGGCTGGGCGGACGCCTCGCCGGTGTCAAAGTCGGCGAGATCATGGCGGCAAGTCCCACCGTTCTTGACGGCAACCTCACCGTGGCCGATTTCATAGCTCAGGTAGCCCTCACCCACCAGTACTCCACCTATCCGCTCGTTGATCCGTACGGGCGGCTTACCGGCTTGGTCACCCTCAACCGGGTACGCGCCGTGCCGCCGGAACTTCGTGCCACCACCCGCCTACAGGACATCGCCTGTCCGCCAAACGAGGTGCCAACGGGGCGTCCTGAGGAGCCCCTCGTCGAGCTTTTGGAGCGGATGCATGGCTGCGCCGATGGTCGCGCTGTTGTCGTCGACGACGCCGGCCGAGTGGTCGGAGTGCTGTCCGCCAGCGACGTCGCACGCACGCTGCAACTAGCTGACCTACGCTCCTTCGATCCCTACCCAGCGCCCTCCGGAGCTGACTTGACGTCGAGGTGACGGACCTCTGGGCGGCGGCAGGCGAAGGGCGGAGTGAGATGGCTGACGCAGTTCGGGCCGCCGTGTTGGTGGTACCCGGCCAGTACGAAGTACAGCAGTTCCCGCGGCCTTCGCTCGCCGACGGAGCGCTGCTCATGCAGGTCGAGATGTCAGGCATTTGCGGCACCGACAAGCACACATTCCTGGGCGAAACCAAGCAGTACGCCGGCACGCCGGCCGAGACCGACACTCCATTCCCGATCATCCAGGGTCACGAGAACGTTGGCGTCATCGCTGAGATCTCTCCGACCGCTACCGAACGCATTGAGTTCTATGGTCGTCGGCTAGCCGTCGGTGATCGGATCACCATGTGTCCCGATGTGGTGTGCGGTCGGTGTTATCCGTGCACCCATGTCATGGGCTACGTGTGGTGCGACAACTCACAGTGTTACGGCAACTCCTTCACTAGCGCTGAGCCGCCGCACCTGCTCGGCGGCTGGGCCGAATACATGTATCTGCGACCCGACACGTTCGTGTACAAGGTCCCGAGCGGACTGTCACCCCGCGTGGCCGTCCTGGCGGAGCTGATGGCCTGCACCGCGAGTCTGGACAAGGTGAAAGAGTTCTCCTCCTACGCCATGGAAGGCTTCAACTCCGGCGACACTGTGGTCGTCATTGGCTCAGGGCCGCTCGGCCTTCTGCACCTTGCCAAGGCCGACATGATGGGAGCCGGCCAGATCATCGCCAGTGACCTCAGCCCTTACCGCTTGGCCTGGGCCCGGCGCTGCGGCGCTGATGAAGTGCTCGACGTGTCTTCCACGACGGCTGAGGAGCGTCTGGAGCGGGTTCGTGAGCTGACTGCCGGACGAGGAGCCGATGTGGTGCTGCACATGGCGAACACACCACAGTCCTTCATCGAGGGCATCGAGATGCTCAAGCGCGGCGGGATGATGTTGGAGATGGGCAACTTCGTCGACACCGGTGATGTCAGTGTCAACGTGCACCGCCACATTTGCAGCAAGAACATTCGGCTTCTCGGCCTGACCAACCACCCGAGCACGGGGTATGGACCGGCGCTGCGGCTGCTGGAGCGCTATGCCGACCGGTATCCGTTCGAGGAGATGGTCACTCATGAATTCGGGTTGGATCAGGTTGAGACTGCCATGCGTATCAGCATGAGCCCGCACAGCATGAAGGTGGCTGTGGTGCCCGGGCTCGACCGTGACGCCTAGCCAAGATTGCGTTCTAAGGCCCCGACCGCTAGGTCGATGACGGCCTCGAGGGCGCCTGGCTCCTCGAAGAGATGGGTAGCCGCTGGCACCACTTCGATGGTCACCGGCGCTCGCATGGCAGCAGCAGCCTCCGCGTTGAGCCGGCGAACCTGCGGGTCCCGCTCACCGACGATGAGGAGGGTCGGAGCCTGTACCCGAGCCAGAGCATCGTGAGCCAGGTCCGGCCGACCGCCCCGTGAGATGACCAACCGAACCCGTTCTGGTCGCTCCGCAGCGGTGATCAACGCCGCCGCGGCGCCGGTGCTTGCACCGAAGAGCGCCAAGGACAGCTGGGCCGTATCGCTCTGTTGCCCAAGCCAGTCCGCCGCCCCGGTCAATCTCTCGGCGAGCCGGGCGATGTCAAAGCGCAGTTCGCGGGTACGCAGGTCGACCTGCTCCTCCTGCGGTGTCAGCAGGTCCAGCAGCATGGTCGCCCAGCCGCTTTCCTGGAGGACGTGTGCTACTCGTCGATTCCGGGGACTGTGACGACTGCTTCCACTCCCGTGCGCAAAAAGCACAACGCCCCGTGGGTCCGCGACAGGAACGGCAAGATCACCGTCGAGCGAGACGCCGGCGGTTGGTACCCGAACTGTTCGTTCGACCACCTGGTTACTGCTCATGTCCCCAGTCTGGTCCGTGCGCGGAGCTGAGGGCTACGTATCGTGAGGACATGTCAACAACAACTTCCACGATGCGCCCGGTGCATGCGCACCCTCTGGTATCAACAGTCCCGAGGTGGTTCATCAGCGCCGGACTTCAAGCTGAGGGACGGGCCGACCATGGCGGCGCTTTCGACACCGATTGCCACCCTCGCTGAATTCGACGCCCGGTTGCAGAGCCTGCAGCGTGCAGCCGCTGCTTCAGGCTCAGCAGAGGTGAGTCAGATTCCCATGAGGCAGCTCTTCGACCTAGCTAAGGACTTCGTTGGTGCCTCCCCTGAGGAGATCGAAGTACTGCTGAACAGGCCGGACCACCCGCCCAGAGTGGTCGCAGTGAGCATCATGGATTTTCAGGCGCGCCGGAAGGCGACTCCTGAAGCCAGGCGGCGGGAGCTGTACGAGCTGTACCTGCGACGGCATGACCGGATTGACACATGGGACCTCGTCGACCGGGCGGCCCCGCAGGTCGTTGGCGGCTACTTGTGGGACAAGCCGCGAGCGCCGCTCTACCGCCTTGCCGCCTCACCGCACTGGTATGAGCGGAGAACCTCGATCGTCAGCACCTGGTTCTTCCTTCGCCTCGGCGACTTGGATGACACCTTTCACATCGCTCAAATTCTCGTTGACGACCCTCATGATTTGGTCCAGAAGGCAGTGGGCGGCTGGATCCGAGAAGCCGGCAAACGAGATGAGCAGCGGCTGCGAGACTTCCTCGACCGCAATGCTGCAACCATGCCGCGTACCGCACTTCGCTACGCGATCGAACGTCTGCCGTCTGACGCTCGTGATCACTACCTCAACCGCAAGAAGGACGTTCAAGCGCAATAGTGCAGATGACTCCAGTTTGTGGGGACAGCTACGCGCGGAGAAACCCAGCTACGATCGGCGCCAACACATCCGGCGCGGCTCCATGGTCCTGCCCTTCGATAACACGATGATCGCCGGCAGGAAGAAGGTTTGCCAGCCGTCGGCCCACGTCCATCATGAACGGTGGGCTCTCGCTGCCGACGAGGACGAGCCCTGGTTGGGTCGCTCGGGCCGCGAGGTCCTCTGGGATCGCGCCGCCGCGATCGATATCGCCCATGACCGCTGAGTCGTAAGCGAGTGTCGGCGCGAGCGCGATCAATGCCGGCCACCTCGATGACTCACGCATCTCCTTGATCATGTCATCGGGCATCCCGGTACCGCGGAAGGTCATCTCGATCGCTTCGGCGCGCTTGTCCTGATCGAGCAGATCGCGGATTTCCAGGGCGAAGGCTCGCGCCGCGTCTTGGGCGGACTCGTCAGGTGAATAGGGCGGATCGTGCAGGACGAACCTCTCCACGGGTAGGCCGGCTGCCACCGCGCGGAGCACCAATGCCGCGCCCGAGGAGTGTCCGTAGAGGTGGGCCGAACCGCCGACCTCCCCGATCAGCGCGGCGATGTCCTCAATCTCTCGATCGACCGCATACGGCGTAGTGTCACCGCTATCGCCGCGGCCGCGCCGGTCATAGTTGATTGTGGCGAGGTACTCGCCGAACGCTTGAGCCGTGGAACGCATCAGCGCCCGGTCGCAGGTCATGCCCCCCACCGCGATCAGGGCGCCGCTCTGACCCCAAGTCTCATAGGCGATCCTTGTTCCGTCCTGCGAAGTCGCCAGGTGTATCGCTGCGCGTTCCCCTATTGCCATCGTCTCGGTGCTCCCTATTGACTGTACTAAACGGTACAGTACATCACAAACCTAACCTACGGTACTGCCTAGTACAGTTCGCAAAGGACATTTCAGGAGGTCAGCTGATGCCCACGGCAGTCACCGATGATGCGCAGACTCCCGCCTCTGATCGCACCGCCGCCAAGGCGCGCGCGATCTTGCAGGCGGCCCAATCGGTGTTTGTCGAGAAGGGTTACCTCGGCACCAGCATGGACGAAGTCGCTGCCGTGGCCCAGGCATCCAAGGTGACCGTGTACAAGCACTTCACCGACAAGCACACCCTCTTCATCGCCGTCGTCACCGGTGCTATCGAGGAGGCCGAGCAGAGCACGCGATCCCTCGTCGACCACCTGGGTCAGAGCGTGGACATCGAGAAGGACCTCCGGGCCTTCGCACGCCAGCACATCATCGATGTAACCCAACCACACCTCATCAAGATGCGGCGCATGATCATCGCCGAAGCGGGCCGCCACTCCGGGCTCGCACAGATCTGGCATCGTCGGGGGCCCGAGCAGGCTCATCACACGCTCGCCCCACAGATCAAGCAACTCGTCCGTCGCGGCATCTTGCAGGTATCCGATCCGCTGCTCGCCGCTCAGCATCTGAACTATCTGATCTTGTCGGTGCCGATCAACGAAGCCATGTTTACTGGCCGCGACCAGCCCTACAGCCGCAGACAACTCCAGCGATACGCCGACGAGGCTGTCCGTGTCTTCCTGGCCGCGTACCGCCCCCTCCATGCCTAGCCGCGGCTCGGCGGCCGGCTCCCGTACGCTGGTTGCATGGACGACTCCGACATTCTCGCGCAGATTCGCGAGATGGTCGATGCCGAGCATGAGCTACGCCGCCAGATGCAGGAGAACCCGGGTCAGGTCAGCGATGCCGCACAGAGGCTTCGCGACCTTGAGGAGTCCCTTGATCAATGCTGGGATCTGCTACGCCAGCGCCGCGCCCATCGAGAGTTTTCACAAGATCCAGATGACTCACAACAGAGACCTCGGCAGCAGGTCGAGGGATACCTGCAGTAAAGCGTGAGAAGCACAATCGGTGAATGTGCCGGCTAGTTTCGCACCGGTCGATAAACCGCCACGGTCCAGGCCAGATGGCCCGATCTGATCAGGTTGGATTCGAGTAACTCGAGTCGTGCCGCGATGGCGCGCAGCAGACGCCGCGAGAACCACGTCCGGGCGTAGATCGAGATGATCACGACTCCGCCAGGCGCCAGCTGCCGCGCATGATGTTCTACCGCGGCAATGGGGTCAGGCAGGTAGTAGATGACCTCGTTCATCACCACAGCGTCCGGGGACTGGTTGGCAACGAAGGTGGACCCATCGGCGCACACGAACTGCGTCCACTCGTCGCACTTGGGTCGGGCGAGCGTAATGGACTGCTCACAGTTGTCCACGCCGAGGTATCGGCCGTACCTCAGCCCCTCCTGAAGGATCCCCTGGGAGCAGCCGATGTCGAGGACGAATCCCTCACCGGCGTAGCGCTCAGTTACGCTCCTGACCGCTTCATAGCGTGCTGCCTCGTGGCTGTCACGCAGTCGCTGCCAGCTGTCTTTTCGGTTCTCCCGGGCGTTGTCACGCGCCAGAATCGATCGCACCAGGAAGAGCGGGATCGGCAGTGCGGACAGCAGCCCGACGGCCATCCTGCTCCGCATGAGTTGGGCTACGAACGTGTTCTCAGCACGCTGGTCCATCCCCGGAGGTACCTTCCCCAATCGGCCTCCCCTACTCGAAACGCGAGGGATCTCCGGCTCCGCGTCGTACGATCACTGCTTGCCCGTTGGAGAGATCCACCACAGTAGTCGGGATCTCGCCGCATTCACCGGAGTCCACGACGGCGTCCAGCGAATGATCAAGTCGCTCCATGATCTCCCAACCTTGCGTCAGCGGTCGATTCTCTCCCGGCATGATCAAGGTGCTCGACACCAGGGGTTCGCCGAGCCCAGCCAGAATCGCCTGCGCGACAACATGATCAGGAATGCGAACTCCGACCTTCCGCCTCCGGGGCTGCAGCATACGTCTGGGGACCTCCCGGGTTGCCGGCACGATGAAGGTGTACTGCCCCGGCGTCGAGGCCTTGAGGGCACGAAAAATCACATTGTCGAGCTGTACGAACCGGCCAAGTTGAGTGAAGTCAGCGCAGACGAGGGTGAAGTGGTGCCGATTATCCAGCTGCCGGATCTCTCGAATCCGCTCCAGGCCCGATCGGTTGTCAAGCTGGCAGCCCAGCGCAAAGCAGGAGTCGGTTGGGTAGGCGACCAGCCCGTCAGCTCGCAACAAGTCGACCACTCGGCCAATCGTTCGCGGCTGAGGGTTGTCCGGGTGGACGTCGAAGTATCGGGCCATAAAACTGGAGCCTAGTGCCGTAGCAGCGCTCCCCTGCCCCACCTTGCATCACTTGCTCGGACTCCGCAGCCTCAGCAGCTGCGGCGCAGCCCAATTAGCTGATAGGGAGTGACGCCAAACCTAAAGTTAATGTGAAGTTTAAGCTTGCTAAACTCAACGATGTGTTGCACCGCACGGATCTGCTGACGATTGGTGAGCTGGCGGCGCGTTCCGGATTCGCGCCTTCTGCCCTTCGGTACTACGAGAACCTTGGGCTAATCACCTCGAGCCGCACATCCGGGAACCAGCGCCGCTACGAGCGGGCGATGCTGCGCCGCTTGGCGTTCATCCGCTCGGCGCAACGCGTCGGGTTATCGCTGGAGGAGATCACTGAAGCCCTGCGTACCCTGCCGGGAAGTCGTACGCCGACCAGGGCAGACTGGACTCGCCTCTCGCACCAATGGCGTGGTCGGCTCAACGAGCAGATCGAGAGGCTGGAACGCCTTCGGGATCGGTTGGACGGCTGCATCGGCTGCGGTTGCCTCAGCCTGCAGAAGTGCACACTGCAAAATCCGGACGACTACGTGAGCTCTCGTGGACCGGGTGCGGTTTATTTGGAGCCGTCCAAGGATTGACCGGCTAGTTAGACGCGAGTCATGGCCGCTGATGTGTCGGCTACGTTTACGGACATGGTCAACAAGGTGGCAATGCTTACGGCGGGCGGTGTCGCACCGTGCCTGTCCTCGGCGATCGGCGGGCTGATCGAGCGCTATACACAGGTCGCGCCCGAGGTCGAGATCATCGCTTACCGATATGGGTATGAGGGCCTCTTGCTTGGCGACTCGATCACGGTGACGCCCGCCGTTCGGGAAAATGCCGCACTCCTCCACGGCTTCGGCGGATCTCCCATCGGTAATTCCCGGGTCAAGCTCACCAATGCCGCCGACCTTGCGGAGCGTGGCTTGGTTGCTGAGGGAGTGAATCCGCTGCAGGCCGCGGCTGACCGGCTGACCGCAGATGGCGTCGACATCCTGCACACCATCGGCGGCGATGACACCAACACCACCGCAGCAGATCTTGCTGCGTTTCTGGCCAGCAGCGGCCACTCACTGACCGTGGTCGGACTGCCCAAGACCATCGACAACGACATCATCCCGGTACGCCAATCACTTGGCGCTTGGACGGCGGCCGAGCAGGCATCGCGTTTCGCACAGAACGTCATCGGCGAGCACAACTCAGGGTCGCGGATGCTCCTCGTGCATGAGGTTATGGGACGGCATTGCGGGTGGCTGACTGCCGCCACTGCACAGGCCTACCGGGAATGGCTTGATACTCGAGCTTGGTTGCCGGATATCGGCCTCAGCCGAGAAGCGTGGGAGGTACACGGGGTTTACGTTCCGGAGGCGGTCTTCGATCTTGAGGTCGAGGCCCACCGTCTCAAGGAGACGATGGATCGGATCGGCTCGGTCAACCTTTTTGTGTCCGAGGGCGCCGGCGTGGAGACGATCGTGGCCGAACTGGAGCGATCTGGCGATGAGGTTCCCAGGGACCCGTTCGGTCACGTCAAGATTGACAAGATCAATCCGGGTGCGTGGTTCGCCAGCAAGTTCGCCGAGCGGCTTGATGCCCGCAAGGTCATGGTGCAGAAGTCGGGGTACTTCTCCAGGTCTGCGGCAGCCAACCAGCGCGACCTCGAGTTGATCAAATCCATGACCGACTTCGCGGTCGACGCCGCACTTCGCGGTGAGGCGGGCCTGGTTGGGCACGACGAGGAACGCGGTGATGAGCTCCGGGCAATCGAGTTTGACCGGATCAAGGGCGGCAAGCCATTCGACATCGGCGCACCCTGGTTCTCGGCATTGTTAGATAACATCGGCCAGCCCGGCGTCCAAGTCGCCGCTGCGCACTGACGGCCCTGGTCCGCGCACTGATGGCCCGAGTCTGCGCACTGCCGGCCCCGGTCCGCGCTCTAACGACCCAATCTACGCACTGAGCCTTTCGAACGGCGCTTCGACGGGCTGAGCGCATCTCAGCAATCCGTTCAGGTTTTCTTTCGGCCGCGCACCAGAGCTGAGAATGCGTACGCCAGCGCCGCACCCAATCCGACTCCAGTCGCGGCTCCGGTGACGTAGCCAGCGCCCATACCGGCGCGGACGGAGCGCGCAGCCACCGGCTCTGGTACGAGGTTCGGCCCCTCATCTGGCTGTTCCTGACGTTCCGCCGTCGGTTCGGTGGTCACTTCCTCTTCGGGTGGGACCGGGATGGCC
>DATEWO010000009.1:0-8417 GCA_035257925.1 Propionibacteriaceae bacterium
CTCAGCACAGCGGTGAAGAGGTAGCCGCAGAGCGCCTCAGAGGCGTGCGTTTGTCATCACAGCCGTCGAAACGTACGGGCAGAGGCAGCGGAGCGTGCGTTTCTCAGCACAGCGGTGAAGAGGTAGCCGCAGAGCGCCTCAGAGGCGTGCGTTTCTCAGCACAGCCGTGAAGAGGTACCCGCAGAGCGCCTCAGAGGCGTACGTCTCTCAGCACAGCCGTCATAACGAGCGTGTGGGGCTGCGGCCTCAGCTCGACTGATCATCGATGAACGCGAGGGTCGCCGCGGCGAACAGCGGCGAGGCGAAGACGTTGTAGTGGGTGAGGCCCGGCAAAATTGCCAACGCGTGGCCACCCTTTGGCCGACCCTCGCCCATCCAGCCGCCGTCACGTAGGCCGCCGTCGAGCAGCTTGAAGATCTCGACGTGGTGGCTCGGCGGTGCCATGTCGGCGTCGGCCGCGACAATCATCGTCGGCACCTGGAGGCTACGCACTACCTCGGTGTGGTCGTACCCCTGAGCCATCAACGCGCCGATCTTGTCCAGCAGCCGAGGAAAGTCCTCGGGGCGCGGCGCGACCCGCTGGTAGAGCTGGTACATCGGCGTATCTTTCATGAACTCGGCGGCGGCTGCATTCACCTGGCCCTGCTGCGGACGCATCTCCGGATAGATGTCGTCGGGCCGGAGGTTCGGCGAGGCCACGACGAGCCGGCCAACCTTTTCCGGGTACTTGGCCGCGGCGTACAACGCCACCCCGCCGCCGAGCGAGTAGCCAACCAGGTCCGGCTTGTCGAGTTCGAGATGGTCGATTAGTACGGCGATGTCGTCGGCCATCAGGTTGACGTCGATCGGTCGATCAATGTCGGCGGTGCGGCCGTGACCCTGCAGGTCGACGGCGATGACCTGGTGGCTTTCCGCGAGTGCGGGACGAACCGGCCCGAACATCTCACCTGATCCCAGCCCGCCGTGGAGCAAGATCAGCGGCCGCCCTTCGCCGATCGTCTCGTAGTAGAGGTTGATGCCGTTGACCTCGGCGTACTGGCCGTCACCCGTCTTCTCGGTGGTCCAATCGGTGGTGGTCACAATGCGCTCCTCAGGTGCTCACTGGTGCAGGGTTGTTGATCTAGACTTCGCGTTCTGCCCGGACTCATCGGGGTGTCTGGCAGGTATGTGTCGCAACGACGTTAGCGCCATCGCCCCGGGGTAATGCCTGGTGGGGAGAATCGAGCAACCGAAAGGAGAGCAAGATGCCGCGCGTCATGGAGATGCTGGAGTCCTACCCGAAGCACCTGGGTGGGTTTGATCGAGCCAAGCTTGCTGAGTGCATTGAGGCCTGTTTCGACTGCGCCCAGGTCTGTACGGCATGCGCTGACGCCTGCCTGGCCGAAGACATGGTGAGCGAGCTGGTGCACTGCATTCGCACTGACTTGGACTGCGCTGAGATTTGTGCGACAACCGGCACGGTGCTGTCCCGCCACACCGGTGCTGACGCCAGCGTTATCGAGGCGATCCTTGAAGCGTGCCGGGTTGCGTGTCGCGTCTGTGGCAGCGACTGTGCAAGCCACGCCGACATGCATGAGCACTGCCGGATCTGTGCCGAAGCCTGTCGCCGGTGTGAGGTGGCCTGCGCTGCCCTGCTCAGCGATCTGGGATAAGTCGAAGGAAAAGCGATCACCTGGTGCGTCGTCGGATCAGCTTCCACCGATGCCGATCGCACTGAGCAGTACCAGGATGACAGTGCTGACGGCGAAGATTCCGTGCAGCACGACCGGCGGGCGCGGGATGTGCTGCTCGGCCAGATCAACCGCGTCGGCAGCTGATGGCGAAGCGCCCGCGACGGACCGTGCCGTGCTCGCCATGGCGGCACGCCCGTCCTTTGTCCATTGCCTGACCAGCAGCCCGCCCAGGAGGGCGACCAGGATGAGGTCCGCCACCGCAATCCAGGCCCAGATGGTGTTCCCGGTGACCAGGTAGATGATCCACACGATCAGCCCCGCGGCGGCCAGCCCAAAATGCGTGAAGACCCGGACCCGCGGGAAGTTCGTCCCTGCTCCCGGCACCTCGCGCAGACCTCCGCGGGTTGCCCATCGGATCAGCATGAAGAACCCAAACCCGGCGGTGATGAGCCAAGTGACCAGTGCGGCGATCGCCATCGACGGCCCTCTTTCGACGAAGCTGACCTCTATCGGATAGTGAACTCGACGTTAGACCCGCCACGGTCTATCGTCAAGACATCTGTCCGTTATGGAAGGGTGCGAGTGTGCAGGGCTTCGACCGGAATGTCACAGGTATTGGCGTATTGGCGGACCCCGTACGTCGCGAGCTGTACCGGTTCGTGTGCTCTCAGCCTCAACCCGTGACCCGCGATCAGGCGGCAGAAGCGGTCGGCGTCGCGCGCCACAAGGCGAAGTTCCATCTCGACCGGTTGGAGGCGGAGGGACTGCTCGAGGCCGACTACGTCCGGATGACCGGGCGCACCGGGCCCGGTGCTGGACGTCCCGCCAAGCGCTACCGCCGGGGCAGCAGCGAGTTCGCCGTAATCATTCCGGCCCGAGACTACGAGTTGGCCGGCCACATCATGGCCGCCGCCATCACTGAGTCGGAGCGCACCGGCACACCAATCTCTGACGCGCTTGATAACGCAGCAGCGGCCCACGGTGCGGCCATCGCCGCCATCTCAGATGATCACCCAGCCGAGGCCGACGCGGCTCTTGACCTCGCCGTCGGTATCCTCACTGAGCATTGCTATGAGCCTCGACGGATCGATCGGATCGTGATCATGGCCAACTGTCCGTTCCACCGCCTCGCTGTCGGCCACACCGAGCTGGTCTGCCGGCTGAACCTGTCCCTGCTTGGCGGATTCGTTGACTCCGTCGCGCCTGAGCTCCTCCAAGCGCGTCTCGAACCCGGTGCTAACCGGTGTTGTGTCACCTTGGCAGCCCGTGCGCGGTGAACGTCGGGTCTGCCTTGCAGGACCTCAGAGAGTCACACTGCTGAGGACTGTCGTGCTGCTGATCTTGAGACGTCCTCCAGCATTGACCAGGCCGTACGCCGTCCGCTCGCGTACCACCCGTCCGTCCTTGAAGTAGTAGGTGATCGTTGCCCGCGCCGAACCTGGCGGGTTGCCGCTCACATCCGCCACCGAGACTCTGTCGATCGCATCCCAGAACCGCTGGTAAGCCTGGCGCCCTCCGGCATGGTTGGTCTGATACCAGGTCGTCATCCGCGGCCAGGCCGCGTCGGTGTTGCGCGGCATCAAGGCGTAGTAGCTGGTGATCGCCCGCCTGAGCTGCGCTGCTGTAGGCGTGCCCCGGACCGTCGGCGGGTTCGTTCGCGATTGCGGCGGCGACGATGTACGAGCCTTGGTTCGTGGGGTAGCCGGCGAGGATGGATCCGGGCCTGCCGTGCGAGCTCGGGTTCTTGAGGTAGCTGTCGAGGATGGCAACTGCGGCTTCGCGGATGCGCTCGGAGCCTGCGGCGCCGAGGACAGGCTTGTGCTCTCAGGCGCCGCCGCGCTCGACTGGCCCGAGCTGGCCGCCGGGCTCCGGGCCCCGTCCGCCATCAGCACCGCAATCAGGATTCCAATGCCGAGGATGGCGACAATGGCCGCGGCCGCTGCTAGGCCGTGTTTGCGCTGAGGTTCGGTGGAGGCCTGATCCAGGTTCTTGGGCGCTGACGACGGAAGCGAACTCGGCGTTGGTGCTGTGGGAGGTCGGTTCGTCGACAAGCCCACCTCGACTGCATCGCCGGTAGCCGCCTCGGCCGGCACAGCCGGAGTGAGTGTCTCGCCACTCGCGCGCGAACGACCGTCCGCTGCCAGCCGCGCCAACCTGTCCGCGACGGCCCGCATAGATGGACGGACTTCCGGATCCGTCGAAAGCATTTCCAAGATCACGGGCGTCATCACACCCGAGCGCTGCGGCGGTGGGAATTGCCCGGAGGCCACGCGATGTAGCAATGCCATCGAGTTCTCGTCGGTGCCAAACGGTGGGGTGCCCTCCAACACGCAGTACAACGTGGCGCCCAGGGAGAACACATCGGAGGCGAAGTTCGCCTCATTCCCTCGGGCAACTTCGGGAGCGAGGTACGCCGGCGTGCCGTGGATCATTCCGCGTGTGGTCAGGGTCGCGTCGCCCAGTGCGTGCGCAATCCCAAAGTCGCTGATCAAGGCCGTGCCATCTTCGGCAATCAGGATGTTGCGCGGCTTCACATCCCGGTGAACGATGCCGACCGCATGGGCCGCTGTGAGCGCCGACGCGACCTCCGCGCCTACGTGAGCGGCTTCATCTGGTTGGAGTGGTCCACCCTCTTCGAGCACCGCTGCCAGCGTGATGGAGGGTATGAATTGCATGATCAGCCACAGCTGGCCCTCTTGCTCGACCACGTCGAACACCGGTACGGCGTGGGGGTGACTAAGTCGCGCGGTGAGTCGTGCCTCCCGCATCGCTCGCTTGTTGGCCAGCTCCGCTGCTGCTGGCGAGGTTCCCGACTGCCGATGCAGCTGCTTCAAGGCGACGGGACGTTCCAGGCGCTCATCCCAGGCTTGCCACACCACGCCCATGCCACCGCTGCCCACGACGTGCTGCAGGCGGTATCGATCGGCGATGAGAGCCATTGGTTCACTCATTGCCCGCCTATTTACCCCGTCGCGGGGCATTCGATTGGTGTTCATCGTTACTAATCGCCGCGAATCCGGCTGCCTGGCGGCGTCAGTCCTCGAAACAACGGGGTGGCCGAGCTACTCCTGGCGCCGCGCCGCCAGTTCCTCATGCGGGTGATCGGTCGCTGCCGCGTCGCCGCCCGAAGCGCCTGACGCGGGCAGCCGTAGCCGTTTCAGCAGGAGCGCATTGACCGCTACCAGCAAGCTGGAGCCCGACATCGTCAGCGCCGCGATCTCGGGTCGCAGCACTAGTCCGAAGGTGGGCTCGAAGACACCCGCTGCGATCGGCAGCGCGACCGCGTTGTAACCGATTGCCCAGCCGAGGTTCTGCCGCATCTTGCGCAGCGTGCCCTTGCCGAGGCGCAAGGCGGTCGGAACATCCAGCGGATCCGAACGCATCAAGACCACATCGGCGGTCTCAATGGCAACATCGGTACCAGCTCCGATCGCGATGCCGACGTCCGCAACGGCGAGCGCGGGAGCGTCGTTGACGCCGTCGCCCACCATGGCGACGTGTTTGCCTGCCCGTTGCAGCTCCGCGACCTTTGCCGATTTGTCTGCCGGCAGTACCTCGGCAATAACGGTGTCAATTCCCAGCTGGTCTGCGATACGGCGAGCGGTGGCCTCGTTGTCCCCGGTCAACATGATCACCTGGATGTTCATGGCGTGCAGTTCGCGTACGGCTGCTTCCGCGGTGTCGCGCGGAGCGTCCGCGAGGGCGAGTGCGCCTGCGGCCCGCCCGTCGATGGCAACGAGGACAGCCGTACGCCCCGCTGCGGCCAGTTCCTGATGTCGTCGGCCCAGATCGCCGAGGTCGATGCCTTCGGTCGTCATCAAGCGGCGGTTGCCCACCAGGACACGTCGGCCGTCCACCTGTCCCTGGGCTCCATGACCGGGAACGTTGCGGAATGCCGAGGCCGCCAGTCTCGGTATCCCCGCGGCGTCGGCATGGCGCGCGACGGCCTGAGCAAGCGGATGCTCCGATTCCCGCTCCACTGCGGCGACGAGCGCCAGAAGATCATCTTTGGCTAGTCCCGCTGCGACGACATCGGTGACCTCAGGTTCTCCTGTGGTCAGGGTTCCGGTCTTGTCCAGCACGACGGTGTCGATGTGGGCGGAGGTCTCCAGCGTCGTTGCGTTCTTGAACAACACGCCCCGTTTGGCACCCAGTCCGGTGCCGACCATGATCGCTGTCGGTGTGGCGAGACCCAGCGCGTCGGGACAGGTGATCACCACGACAGTGATCGCGAACAGCAGCGCTTCGGTGACAGGTCGGCCCACTGCCAGCCACACCAGGAATGTGGCCATGCCACCGAGGAGGGCGACCAGAACAAGCCAGAAGGCCGCTCGGTCGGCGAGCCGCTGGCCTGGAGCCTTGGTGTTCTGCGCCTCCTGAACCAGTGCCACGATCTGGGCCAGCGCGGTGTCCGACCCCACCTTTGTGGCGCGTACGCGCAGGGTGCCGGTGGTGTTCACCGAGGCGCCGATCACCTCTGAGTTGATCGTCTTGGACACCGGCAGGCTCTCCCCGGTGACCATGGACTCATCGACCTCGGATTCGCCTTCCACGACCGCTCCGTCGACCGGGATCTTGCCGCCGGGGCGAATCAGGAGCAGGTCCCCGACAGCGACCTCGGCCGTGGGCACCTCGACCGGTTCTCCATCGCGAATCACGACTGCCATGGGCGGTGCCAGCTCAAGCAGTGTGCGGATTGCATCATTGGCACCGCCGCGGGCTCGCATCTCGAACCAGTGCCCCAGCAGCACGAAGGCGGCTAGCACAGCGGCCGCCTCGTAGAAAACCTCTCCGCCGCCGGTGAGAGTGACGTAGACGCTGTAGAGCCAACCTGCGCCGATCGCGACGGCGACCAGAACCATCATGTCCAAGGTGCGTGCCCGCAGCGCGCGCCAGGCGCCGTCGAAGAAGATCCAGGCTGAGTAGAAGATCACTGGCAGGCTCAAGATCAAGGAGAAGACATCGTCCCGCAGCCCGAACGGTGCTGGGACGCTGAAGCCGATCACCTCCCGGCCGATTGGAGACCACAGCAAGATCGGGATAGAAAGCAGAGCGGCGACCAGGAATCGGTTCCGCATGTCATGCACCATGTCGTCCATGGCCATGCCGGCGTGATGCCCGCCATGGCCCGTCGCGTCCTGAGGCGTTACAGGCGCATGGCCACCATGATCAGCATGGGGCACCAGGCTCGTCTTGCTCCGCTCGGCGGGCGCGTCAGTGATCACATTGTGGTGCCCCGGTCCGTGATCGGGATGCGCGTGGTCGTGCCCGGGCTCATGATCGGCGTGCGCGTGCTCGGTGGTCGGAGGATGATCATGCTCTCGCCCGGCTGCTGCTGGTTCTGCGAGTGGATCGCAGATGTGATCAGGAACCGACTGGCCGGCACAGTGATATCCGCAGTCCCGCACCCAGCCGGCGAGCTCCGCTACTGAGGTTCGGGACGGGTCGTAGGTGACGGTGGCAGTCTGTGCCACCGGATTGGCCGCTACGCCGAGCACTCCCGGACGGCGCGACAGCACCGCCTCCGTGACATTCTTCGACGCTGCCCAGTGCACGCCGGAAACTTCGAGCACCGCGGTTGATCTCTTGGTCGTCATCGCCTTCCCGGATCTGGTGGCTTGCTACCCATCACTGCGTGCAATATACCCCCTAGGGGTATCTCTACCAAGCCCTCGATTGCGTGGTGAAAGGTCGCGCGCGCTCCAACTAGTCCAGGTGTTTGTCGAAGAATTCCACTGTCCGCTGGATCGAGCGCTGCCACTGGCGCTCGAAGGTGTGGCCCTCTCCGCGATATCTGACGAAGGTGACGTCTTTGCCCTCCGCCTTGAGCGCTTTGACCGTCGCTTCAGACCAGCGGATCGGACAGGTGTCGTCCTGAATGCCGTGGTGTACCAACAGCGGCTCAGTCACCCGATCGAAGTATGGCCGCGATGATGCCCCGCGCCAGAATTCAGGCGACTCGTCTGGCAGCCCGTACGTCTGCGCCATCCGCCGGTTGGTCCTCCCTCGATCTTCGGATGGCCGATAGAACTGTTTCCAGTTGTCGGCGGCCATCGAACTCACCGAAGCGTAGATCACGGCGGCATCGACGAGGCCCGGCTGAGCAACCAGCGCGGTCAAGGTGACTCCGCCGCCCATGGAGCGTCCCAGCCAGCCGACCCGATCTTTGTCCAGATACCGCAACTTCGAGGACTTGACCGCCTTAACTGCGTTGATCGTGTCAACCGCGTAGGGCAAGCGGAGTTCGTAATCCACGTTCTTGTCGTTGTCAGACGAGGCATGCCCTCGATAGTCGGTGTGCAGCACGACGTAGCCCTGCCGCGCCAAGTAGTCCTGTTCGCGCCGCATGCCCTGGCCAGGGAAGTAGGTGTCGGGATCGATGTAGCCGTGGTTGAGCACGAGGACTGGAAACGGACCCTTACCGTCCGGGACGTTCATGACGCCGGAGATGGTGAGCCCGTCACCCCGGTAAGTGATGATGTAGCGCTTGTACGACCCGTTGTCCGCGAGAAGTCGTCCGACCTTGAGGTCGCGGCCGTCGTACTTTTTGTTGATCAACGCCTGCACTGAGATCGGATGCGGCGGCTTGGGCGCCTTCGTCGCCTTGGGCGAAGGCGAGGTGCTAGGCCGACCGGGCGCCGCGGAAGATGACTGCGTCGGCGCTGACGCGACGGTTGATGTCGGCGAGGAGGCCTGTTGCGGCGGCGCGATCGTGGGCTCGACAGCACTGCAGGCTGCCAGCAG
>DATEWO010000010.1:0-6249 GCA_035257925.1 Propionibacteriaceae bacterium
AGAGCCACCGCTGCCGCGGCAATCTCGGTCTCGTCACCCCAAACGCTGGCTGCCGCGGCTCCGACCGCTTGTGAGTCTGCGGCGTCAGAACCAATTGCTGACGACGTTGTCACGGGCCCTGCTCCTGCCTCGCCGATCATCTGTCGGCCTACTCGAACGCTAGTTCGCGTGCCAGCACCGGACAAACAACGGTTGTCCGATCACAACGTCGGTCGGACGAGCGATCACAAAATTGGGGCGGCCTTAGTCCTCGCCGAGATACGCCTTCCGAACATTCTCATCGACAAGCAGTGCCTCGCCGGTGTTCTCCAGCACGATCTTGCCGACTTCCAGGACATAGCCGTAGTTGGCGAGTGAGAGCGCCGCCGGAGCGTTCTGCTCGACAAGCAGGATGGTCACCCCTTCTGACTGCAGTTCGACGATGGTCGACATGATGCGCTGCATCATCAGCGGAGAGAGCCCCATCGATGGCTCGTCGAGCATCAGCAGCTTCGGCCGGCTCATCATCGCTCGCCCGATCGCCAACATCTGCTGCTCGCCACCGGAGAACGTACCGGCCGGCTGGGAGCGCCTCTCCCGCAAGATGTCGAAGAGATTGAACACCCGTTCCAGATCCTGTGCCACGCCACCCTTGTCCTTGCGGGCGAAGGCGCCGAGCATCAGGTTCTCCTCGACGGTCAGCCGCGGGAAGATCCGGCGCCCCTCTGGCGAATGCGCCACGCCCCGCATAAGCACCTGATGCGCGGGCGTCGTGTCAATCCGGTCTCCCTCAAACCAGATCTCACCGGACTCCGGCCTGATCAAGCCGGAGATGGTACGAAGCGTGGTGGTCTTGCCGGCACCGTTGGTACCGAGGAGCGTTACGACCTGGCCTTGGTCGACCTTGAAGCTGATTCCCTTGACGGCCATAACCCGGCCGTACGCCACCGTCAGGTCCTTGACCTCAAGCATTGCCCTGACCCTCCTCCTCAAACGCCTCGAGTTCGGCGGCGTCCTCGGGCCCGGTACCGATGTATGCCTCGATGACCCGCGGGTCAGACTGGACCTCCGTTGGCGTGCCCTCGATCAAAGTCCTTCCCTGAACCAGACACAACACGCGGTCGCAGAGGTTGAAGATGAACCGCATGTCGTGCTCGATGACGACGATCGCAAGACCAAGATCGCGAATCTTGAAGATCAACTCCTCGGCCTGCCGAGTCTCTTGAGGGTTCATGCCTGCTGTCGGCTCATCCAGCAGCAGCAACTTGGGATCGGTAGCGAGCGCGCGAGCGATCTCGAGTCGCCGCTGGTCGCCGTAGGGCAGGTTGCGCGCCAGATGATCGGTGGTGTGGCCGAGCCCAACGAAGTCGAGCAGGTCTTGGGCACGCTCTGTGGTTGCCTTCTCATCGCGGCGAAACTTCGGTCCGCGGATGATCGAGGTAAGTGGTCCTGTGGTGGTCCGGCAATACTGGCCAACCATCACGTTCTCGAGAGCGGTCATGTTGCCGAATAGCCGGATGTTTTGGAAGGTCCGCGCCACCCCCGCTATCACCACCTTGCGTGGCTTCGGTGGCAGCACTTCGCCATCGAATACGACTCGCCCCTCTGTTGGTATGTAGAGGCCGGTCAGACAGTTGAAAAATGTCGTCTTGCCGGCACCGTTGGGGCCGATCAGACCCATGATCTCGCCGCGCCTGACCTCGAAGTCCACCGAGTCCACGGCGACCAGGCCGCCGAACCGCATCGTCACATTCTCGGCGACTAGGATGGCCGAGCCATCGGCCTGAGCGCTCACCGCGGTGGCGTCAACTGCAGTTGTCATATGCCGGCTCCCTTCAATGCGCCGGTCTCCTCGACTTCCTCCTCGATCCTCTCGGCCAGCTCCTCGTCCTCCTCGTGGAACTCCAGCTGCCGGCGCTGGCTCGGGATCATGCCCTCTGGCCGGAAGCGCATCATGAGGATCAGAAGCAGGGCGAAGATCATCAGCCGATAGTCGGTGACGAAGCGCAGCTTCTCGGGCAGCAGTTTCAGCAGTGTGGCACCGACGAGTACGCCGAGAACGGTGCCCATACCTCCGAGCACGACCGCCGCCAACAAGAACGCAGACTCCAAGAAGACGAACTGGTCAGGCGTGATCGAGATGTCCACGTGAGCCTTGACCGCACCTGCGATACCGGCCAGGAACGCACCGCTGGCGAACGCGAAGAGCTTCAGGCCGAAGACGTTGACGCCCATGGCCTCGGCCGCCTTCTCGTCCTCCCGGATTGCCACCCAGCCACGGCCGATGCGGGAGTTGTTGAGCCGGACGAAGACCAGAATGACAAACGCGATCAACACCAGCAGCAGGAAGTAGTAGTTGGAAAAGCGGCCCAGCGGGATACCCAAGACCGTGTGCGGATCGCCGAAGTCAAACCCGAGAAGGGTGAGGTCGGGAATCGCGGGAATGCCGTTGGATCCGTGCGTGATGTCGGGCCCGGCCTCGCCGTCCAAGTTGATCATCGTAATGCGGAAGATCTCGCCGAAGGCAAGCGTCACAATGGCCAGGTAGTCACCGGACACTCGCAATGTGGGCGAACCGATGATCAAGCCAAGGGTGGCGGACACCACGCCGGCGATGAGAACGACCACAATGAATGGCGGATGGATGTCGGCGGTGGCGAAGGCGGAACGCGACAAGACGGCTGCCGTGAAGGCGCCCGCGCCGAGGAAGGCGATATAGCCAAGGTCGAGCAGACCGGCGAGGCCGACCGTAATGTTGAGACCCATTGCGGCTGCCGCGAAGATGATCACCTGCGTGGCGATGGACATGTTCGCGTCGGAGCCGCCTTGGGTGAAGGGGAACAAGAAGGCCACCACGAATGCGGCAAGGATCAGCACCTTCCTGTGGCGCTGCGACGCACCGGAGAGAAATCCCATGACGCCCACTCGGAACAGCACCGCGACAAATGCACCAAGGAAAGCTAGGAAACAGACGAACGTGCCACCATCGTCGATATTGAGCGCGAAAGCGGTGGCGAACAGCGCAGCCCCCATCACCACAGCTATGAGCAGGATCTCAAGAGCCGGCTTGATCTGCGCGTGCGACAGCGTGGGCGGTTGGTCGGGCACCATCAGGCGAGTTCCGGCGAAGGCCAGCACGGCACCAAGCAGGGCCAGCCAGCCGCCATACACGACGTTGATCAGACCACCGAGCTCGAGGGAGATGCTGAGAACAATGAGCGCGATGTAGACCAGCGCTCCGGTTCCGGCGGCCTTGGCAGCACGGATCCAGCCCACCCGGATCCTGCCACGGGGCTTGATCAACCTCGAGCAGATGATGAGGCCCGCGACGAGCAAGCCGAGCACCATACCGAGGTACTGCAAGGGCGACGGAAACGCGATAAGGGTCATGCCGTCGAGTGCCTGGAACGAGTAGGCCCACGGCAGTAAGGCTGAGGCAGCCAGAACCAGGCCCCCAGCGATTCCAAGCCAGCGGCCGGCTGGGTCGGTGCGTTGTTGCCGTTCCGGCGTAACCAGTTGTGGCATCTTGCTCATGCTCTATCCACCACCCGTGCGCCGAGGAGACCCTGTGGTCGGAAGACCAGCACCAAAATCAGCAACACGAAGGCCCAGACGTCCTTCCAGGCCGAGCCGCCAAAAGTGCCAGGGATGAGAGTTGCCATGCCCTCGACCAGCCCGAGGACCAGCCCGCCGACGACAGCACCATTGATATTGCCGATGCCGCCGAGCACCGCTGCGGTGAAGGCCTTGAGGCCGGCGATGAAGCCCATCTTGAAGTCGATGTTGGTGTAACGCAGGCCCCAGGCTAGGCCGGCTACTGCGGCCAATGCTGCGCCGAGCGCGAACGCCACCATGATGATGCGGTCGACATTGATGCCCATCAGCCGCGAGGTGTCGGGGTCCTGGGATGTTGCCTGCATCGCCCGACCCATCTGGGTCCGGTTGACGAACACATAGAGAAAACCCCAGCAGACGATGAGCGCAATCATGGTGAACAGCGCGGCGCGCTGGATGGTGATGGGACCTAACTGGATTGCGGGCCCGGTTACATAGTCAATCTGTGGAAAAGGGACTGCCCGTCTGGCGTCCGGGAAGCCCGGCACGCGTCCGTAGAACAGTCGCACGAATTCTTGAAGAAAGACGGACACGCCGATCGCGGTAATCAGTGGTGCCAGTCGCGGTGCGTTCCGAAGTGGCCGGTAGGCGAATCGTTCTGTGAGGAGAGAAACGCCTACGGCGGCAACCATGCCGGCAATCAGCATGATCGGCAGCACCCAGATTGCGAGAGACTCTCCGGGCATCACAATCCAGACGGTGAGGGCGCCGAATGCGCCGATCATGAAGATCTCGCCATGGGCAAAGTTGATCAGCTGGATGATGCCATAGACGACCGTGTAGCCGACCGCGATGAGCGCGTACAAGGCACCGAGCGAAAGGCCGTTGATCAGCTGCTGCAGGATGTCCACTCACGCCTCCCTTCGGTGATGCATGTAAGGCGGGTGCAGGGCTTTGGGGGCAGACATTGAGGTCTGCCCCCTCTGCGTACCTGCGGAGAAGACTAGCGGCGAAGCACCCGTTGCGCATGCTCCGCCACCACTACCTTTAGGCTTCGCCTTCGCCAGTCTTTACGGCGCCCCACTTGCCGCCCTCGACCTTGTAGACGGTCAGCGTCTTGGTCGTGGTGTCACCGAACTCATCGAAGGCCACCGGGCCGGTCGCGCCGTCGAAGCTGACCTTGCTCATCGCATCGATCGTTGCCTGCCGCGCGGACTTGGCATCACTGGCGCTGGCCAGCGAAGTCTTCAGCGCATTAATGATCGCGTTCGCCGCGTCATAGGAGTATGCGCCGTAGGCCGCATAAGGCTCGCTGTAGCCGGCCGCCTCGTAGTCGGCGAGGAACTGCTTGGCCGTCGGGAGGTCCTCTGTCGGCGCCCCAACGGAGGTCGCGAGGTCACCGTCAGAGGTCTTGCCGCCGAGCTCGATGAAGGCTGGGTCAAAGATGCCATCGCCGCCCATTAGCGGGACGTTAAGACCGGCTGACTTGGCTTGCTGGCTCAGTGGACCTGCCTGTGGGTATTCACCGCCGTAGTAAACCGCCTCGGGATTGGCACTCTTGGTCTTGCTGACCACCGCCGAGAAGTCCTTGTCCTCGGGGTTGATCGTCTCCGCGCTGACGATCTCGCCACCGCCGCTCTTGTAGGCCTCGGTAAAGGCTGCGACAAGGCCCTGGCCATACGCCTTCTTATCGTGGATTGTGGCGACCTTCTTGATGCCCTCGTCGAGTAGGTACTTCGCCGCGAACGGACCCTGGACGGCATCGGTGGTGCAGGTGCGGAAGTAGCCCGGGTACGGGCGATCAGGGTTGGCCAGATCCGCGCCCTTGGTCAGGGTCGGGTTGGTGTTGGCCGGCGACACCTGAACGATCTGGGCTCCGGAGAGAACCGGCTGCACCGACTGCGACACCGAGGAGTTGAGGGTGCCGACGACCCCGATAACCTCATCGTCACCGGCCAGCTTGGTGGCTGCGTTCTTGCCGACGTCGGGAGTGGCCTGGTCATCCTGCGCGTCGATCTCCAGCGTCCATCCCGGGATGGTCTGCTTCTCATTGGCCTGCTTGATGGCCAGATCGACTGAGTTCTTGATGCCGGCGCCCAGAGCTGACAGATCGCCCGACAACGGTGCGATGACGCCGATCTTGGCCACCTTGGCCGCTCCGGCCTCGCCTTGGGGGGCCTGTTCAGCCCTGCTGCCACAGGCCGACATCGCGAGCGACGCGGCGAGCAGGGTTACCCCCGCAATTACGACCTTATGCTTGCGCACATTTCCTCCTGGTTGTTCT
Source organism: Propionibacteriaceae bacterium (assembly GCA_035257925.1). Classification (GTDB taxonomy): domain Bacteria; phylum Actinomycetota; class Actinomycetes; order Propionibacteriales; family Propionibacteriaceae; genus Microlunatus. Next base: position 5,819 of record DATEWO010000010.1, read on the forward strand.
GATAAGCGAGGCTCCGCAGAGCGCAACCTCGCGAGCATTGTCGAACCTACGACCGATGCTGTGTTATGACGTCAACTTTCTGTCCTGTAGCACGTTCGTTACGCGATTGAGAGCACATAGATGCGAATACTCTATTTTTTCTTTGCAACTGAGCCGTGCTCGATGACTCCTTCCGCTACTTCGCGCATCGATTTGCGCAGGTCCATCGCCGTTTTCTGGATCCAGCGAAAGGCTTCTGGCTCGCTCAGCCCGAGGCCACTCTGCAGCAGGCCCTTGGCGCGCTCCACAACCTTGCGTGATTCCAGCCGCTCAGTCAGGTCACTGACCTCAGCCTCCACCGCTTGGATCTCGGCGAACCGGGCCCGCGCGATCTCAATAGCGGGAATGAGGTCGGCCTTGCTGAAAGGCTTCACCACGTACGCCATGGCGCC
>DATEWO010000011.1:0-7563 GCA_035257925.1 Propionibacteriaceae bacterium
GTCATCCTAATTGGCCCTTGTTTGGGGCGTTCGCGCATCGCGCGTGGAATCCGCCTACTTCGTCGTCACTCGGAGACGAAAAGCATGTCCCCTCGTTCCTCCTCAGCACGGCGGCGCGCGATCCGGACACGGCAGCGCTTCCCACGATCGAACCGGCGCTCGGAGTAGCGTCTGGCAGGTGAGGTCGCGCCGCTGTTCACGAGCAGGCTGTCAGCGTCCGGCCACCTCGACTCTGACATATGCCTACCGGGACTCCACAGCGGTCCTCGGTCCGCTGGCCAGCCAGGCGGAACCACATTGCTACGACCTGTGCCAGCAACATTCCCAGACTCTCTCGGCACCGCGCGGTTGGGAGATGATCAGGCTCACGGTCGAAGAGCAGCCGAAACCAACCAGCGACGACCTGCTGGCTCTTGCGGACGCGGTACGCGATGTGGGTCTGTCCTACGATCCCCCAGCTGGACCGATCAGGGAGCCGCAGATGCAGCGCAGTGGTCTCATCGAGCTGGCGCGTCGCGGGCATCTGACTGTCCTCGCCGATCCTGGAGCGGGCTGACGTCGGTCACAGCATGCAGGCCCGACAGCACTAGGATGCTCTCTCGATGATCAAGCGGGGGATCTTTAAAGCAAACGACATCCGGGGAGTCACCGAGGGCTCTGACCCGGAGTGGGACGCTGCTGGGGCGCATGCGATTGGTGCCGCCGTGGTTGAGGTGCTGAGCCTCAACAGTGGCGCTGGATCGCTCGTGGTCGGCCGCGACATGCGAACCAGCAGCCCACCGATGGCCGCTGCCTTCATTGATGGCGTGCTGAGCCGCGGTGTCAACGTGGTCGACATCGGCCTTTCGAGTACTGACCAGTTGTGGTTCGCGTCTGGCTGGCTCGACCTACCTGGAGCGATGTTCACGGCAAGTCACAATCCAAGTGAGTACAACGGGATCAAGCTCTGTCTTGCAGGCGCGAAGCCGATCACCTCGGCCGCCCTGGCCGAGATCGCCGATCGGGCCAGCGCCACTGAACCGTTGCCCGCCGTGGCACCAGGGCAACGCTCTGAGCAAGACCTGCTGCCGGCCTACGCCAACTACCTACACTCTCTTGTCGACCTGACCGGCATCCGGCGGCTACGGGTGGTGGCCGACGCCGGCAACGGGATGGCTGGATACACCCTGCCGGCCGTACTCGGCGGTGATGATCTTGAGTTGATTGGCCTGTTCCTGGAGCTGGACGGCAGCTTCCCAAACCACCCGCCGAACCCACTCGAGCCCGAGAACCTCCTCGACGCGCAAGAGGCGGTCCGCCATCATGCAGCTGATCTTGCTCTGGTTTTCGACGGCGACGCGGATCGCTGCTTCATCATCGACGAGCGCGGCGAGGTGGTCAATCCATCGGCAATCACCGCGATGATCGCCAGCCAGGAGCTGGCCCGTGAGCCAGGTGCCACCATCGTCTGCAACAAGATCACCTCACGGGTAGTGTCGGAAGTCGTGTTGGCCGAAGGCGGCAAGATCGTTATCAGCAGAGTGGGTCACACCTTCGTCAAAGCCGCCATGGCGGAGCACAACGCGATCTTCGGGGGCGAGCACTCTGCGCATTATTACTTCCGCGACTTCTGGGGAGCTGACACAGGCATGCTCGCGGGCCTGCACGTGCTGGCTGCGGCGGGCCATTCGGACCGGCCGCTATCAGAGCTAGTGGCTCGCTTTGAGCGCTACGCCGCCTCCGGAGAGATCAACACCTTGGTCAGCGACCAGCAAATGATCATGGATCGAGTGGCGACTGCTTTCGCCGGCCGCGGCGAACAAGATCGACTCGACGGGTTGACGGTCTCTGGCCCGGACTGGTGGGTCAACGTACGACCCAGCAACACCGAGCCGCTACTGAGGCTCAACGTGGAGGCCGCCAGGCGGGAGACAATGGAAGCTCTGCGTGACGAGACGTTAGGTTTGATCCGCGCCTAGAGAGTCGAGTCGAGGAGGATGAGCGTGGCAGTCGATCTGGCACCCGAGCTGCTGGAGATTTTGGCCTGCCCCAACTGTCATGGAGCACTCGCTGTTGATCATGACCGGGATGAGCTGGTCTGCCTGGCAGCCGACTGTGGCCTGGCCTATCCGGTACGGCAACAAATTCCAGTGCTGCTCATCGACGAGGCCCGACGCCCCGGCTCTGGAGTCGATCGCCCGGAAACCCAGCCCGGTCGGTGATGTCTGTCTTCAACGACGCCTGGCTGGATGATCAAAAGGCGCTGGCCGGCGGGGATCCGATCTTGCGCCGACTGGCTGAAGCCGGAGCCCGCGTCCGACGCGAGGCCGCCGATTCAGCAGAGCCGATAAGTCTGCTGCAGGGTTTGCCCCGCCCTAGGGCGGTGATCGCCGCTGGGACAGAGGCGCGCTTCATCCGGGCGATGCTGGAGCCGGTCTGCCCAGTCCCGTTTGTGGCTTGGCCGACCCACGGCCTCCCCGGTTGGGTCGGTGCCCTTGACCTCGTGGTCGTGATGGCGAGTGAGAGTGCGCCAGCGGGCCTGATTGCCACCGTCCATGAGTCGGTACGTCGTGGTTCCCAGCTGTTGATCGCATGCCCCCAACCCTCAATGATTGCCGAGCACGCGGCCTCCCGATCCAGCATCGTGCTGCCTACCGCAACCGCCGATCCACTGGCCGCAGCGATCGTAGTTCTGGACGGCTTGCATGCGATGCAGCTCGGGCCAGAGGTCCATCCGCAGCTGGTGGCCGACGCCATGGACCAGGTGGCGGAGGAGTGTTCGCCATTCGCCGATGTTGCCGAGAATCCGGCGAAAGATCTTGCTATGGGTCTGGCGGACGCCCAGCCGCTTGTCTGGGGTGGCTCGGTACTCGCCGCACGCGCTAGTCGCCGGATTGCGGAGGCGCTCAGGGCTGCCAGCGGTCGCGCCGCGCTCGCAGCCGATGCCGACGCGCTGCTGCCGATCTTGGAGTCCACGGCCCCTCGCGACCCTTTTGCGGACCCGTTTGAGGATCAGATATCAGTTGATCGACGACCCACTCTGGTGCTGCTCGATGATGGCAACTCTGAGAGCTTGATCCGTACTGATCACCAGCGCCTGGTCACCTCGGCCGAACGCAACGACGTACGTGTCTGTACCATCGCGCACTGGTCGGGTTCCGACGTCGAGCGATATGCAACCTTGCTGCAGACGGGCATGTTCGCAGCTGTCTACCTGGCTGTCGGCCTTGGGCGCAGCCTGGAACGGTGACCCGCGCCATGGCTATGCCCGTGGCACAACTTTGAGACGCAGCCCGCGAGCCGGATGCGGCGCGGTCTGGCAGGATTTCACCTGTGAGTGCCGAAGGTGGAACCAGGGCGGTCATTGCAGCCCTACTCGCCAACACCTTCATCGCGTTGACGAAGTTCGGCGCTTGGGTATTGACGGGTGCCTCCTCCATCTTGGCTGAGGCAATTCACTCGGTCGCTGACGCCGGCAACCAGGTGTTGCTGCTGATCGGCGGTCGTCGGTCCCAGCGTGAGGCCACCGAAGCGCACCCGTTCGGTTATGGCCGGGAGCGATACCTCTTCGCCTTCATCGTCTCAGTCGTGCTCTTCAGCGTCGGCGGCCTGTTCGCGCTCTACGAGGCGTACCACAAGTGGCATGAGATCCAGGAAGGCCACCCGAACGAGCTGCTGGAGAGCAGCTGGTGGTGGGTTCCTGTGGTAATCCTGGTGGCGGCGATCGTTGCCGAGAGCCTCTCGTTCCGGACTGCGATCAGGGAGTCCAACAAAACGCGCGGTAAGCAAGGCTGGGGCAAGTTCATCCGCTCAGCCAAGGCACCAGAGCTGCCGGTGATCTTGCTGGAAGACTTCGCAGCACTACTTGGTTTGGTCTTCGCGCTGTTCGGCGTGGGGATGACGCTGCTGACCCACAACGGCATCTTCGACGTCATCGGCACGGTCATGATCGGCCTGCTGCTCGTGGCGGTGGCAATTGCTCTGGCGATCGAGACCAAGAGCCTCCTGCTTGGCGAGGCGGCAAGCCCAGAAGCTGTGGCCCGGATCGCCGGGGCGCTGACCGGTACACCTGGCGTCGAGCGGATCATTCATATGAAGACCTTGCACCTCGGTCCGGAAGAGATTTTGTGTGCGGCCAAGATCGCGGTGGGACCACAGGCGAGTGCCTCCGAAGTCTCGGAGACAATCAATCGAGCCGAGCTCAATATTCGCGAGACGGAGCCGATGGTCACCGCGCTGTACCTCGAACCCGACATCTACGACCCGAACCATGTCCCAGCCGCGCGGCCAGAGCGGCCCGCCGCGCCCAGCCACTGAGCCTGGGACTCCGGTCGGACGCTGCATTGTACGTTTTGACGGCTGTGATGGGAGACGGCCGGTTTGAACGGGTCTGACGCGGCCGTTTCGACGGCTGTGATGGGAAACGCACCGGCAAGAGGGCTCGAACGCGTGCGTTTCACTGCCTGTGATGGATGACGCACTGGCGGAGCAATGGAGATTCTATGGAAGTCAGTCGCCTCCCATAGGCTTGCGCCCATGGATTTTCGCGTTGCGGATCTGACCCTTGCCGAGTTCGGCCGCAAGGAGATCAGCCTGGCCGAGCATGAGATGCCTGGACTGATGGCTATGCGGGCGCAGTACGGTGACTCCAAGCCACTCGCGGGAGCGAAGATTGCCGGCTCGTTGCACATGACGGTACAGACGGCGGTGCTCATCGAGACGCTGGTGGCTTTGGGTGCCGAGGTTCGGTGGGCAAGCTGCAACATCTTCTCCACCCAGGACCATGCGGCCGCCGCGGTTGTGGTCGGCCCGGACGGCACATCGGACGACCCGAAAGGTGTCCCAGTCTTTGCCTGGAAGGGCGAGACGCTCGAGGAGTACTGGTGGTGTACCAGCCAGATTCTTCACTGGCCAGATGATGAGCTGGCCAACATGATCCTCGACGATGGCGGTGACGCCACAATGCTCGTCCACAAGGGTGCGGAGGCAGAGAAGGCCGGGGAAGTGCCGGAGCCGTCGGAAGAAGACTCTGAGGAGTGGCGCGTCTTTCTGGAGCTGCTACGCGAGTCATTGGCCGAAGGGCGCTCCTGGATCCAGATCGCGAATGCCATCAAGGGCGTGACCGAGGAGACCACCACCGGCGTACATCGCTTGTACGAGATGCTACGAGCCGGCTCGCTGATGTTCCCCGCCATCAACGTCAATGACTCGGTCACCAAATCAAAGTTCGACAACCGTTACGGCATTCGGCATTCGCTGATCGATGGTCTGAATCGTGCCACCGACGTATTGATCGGTGGCAAGGTCGCCGTTGTCTGCGGTTACGGGGACGTCGGCAAAGGATGCGCGGAATCACTCCGCGGACAAGGCGCCCGAGTGATCGTCACCGAGGTCGACCCGATCTGTGCGTTGCAGGCAGCCATGGATGGCTTCCAAGTGGCGACTGTCGAGGAAGTGCTTGACATCGCCGACATCTATGTGACTGCGACCGGCTGCCGTGATGTGATCACCGCCGACCATATGCGGCACATGAAGCACCAGGCGATCGTGTCCAACATCGGGCACTTTGACAACGAGATCGACATCGCCGGATTGACCGCATTGCCCAATGTGAAAAAGATCAACATCAAGCCCCAGGTGGACGAATGGCAGTTCACCGAGAACGGCGCCGGACCGCGTCTCGGCGGAGCCGAGCCTGAGACTCACAGCATCATCGTGCTCAGCGAGGGCCGATTGATGAATCTGGGCAACGCCACGGGTCATCCCAGCTTCGTGATGAGCAACTCCTTCACTAACCAGGTGCTCGCTCAGATCGAGCTCTTCACCAAACCTGAGCACTATCCACTCGGGGTCTACACCTTGCCCAAGCATCTCGACGAAGCGGTTGCGCGATTGCACCTGGACGCGCTTGATGTGCACCTGACCGAGCTCACACCCAAGCAGGCCGATTACCTCGGCCTCTCGATCGATGGGCCGTACAAGCCCGATCATTACCGCTACTAGGCGAGGAACCTAGGAGCACCGAACCAGCGATGAAGATCGCGCTCGAGCACCGCACGACCTACCGATTCGACCGGCCGATCGCGATCGGGCCGCACCTAATCCGACTGCGTCCGGCACCGCACTCGCGCACCCCCATCGAGGCCTACTCGCTGACGATTTCGCCTGCCGACCATTTCATCAATTGGCAGCAGGATCCCTTCGGGAACTACCTGGCGCGAGCGGTCTTCCCGACCAAGGCCAGCGAACTCGACATCACCGTCGGGCTGGTGGCCGACATGAAGGTGATCAACCCCTTCGACTTCTTCATCGAGAGCTACGCCGAGACCTACCCCTTCAGCTATCCACCTGAGCTCGAAGCTGACCTCAAGCCATACCTGGATGTCCCCGACTCCGCGCGTGGACCGCTTGTCAACGAGTGGGTCGCTAATAGCGCGAAGCCGACATCCGACGGCCAACCAACTGTCCAATTTCTCGGCGCGTTGAACTCTGCCATCTATAGCGACGTCGCCTATTCCACTCGGATGGAAGCCGGTGTTCAGACTCCTGATGAGACTCTCACGCGGCGGATCGGCTCCTGTCGGGATTCAGCCTGGTTGTTGGTGACTGCGCTGCGGCAATGTGGGCTGGCGGCTCGATTCGTCTCGGGTTATCTCGTCCAGCTTGCGCCTGACCAGCCGAGCCTGGATGGCGCGACTGGCCCCACTGAAGACTTCACTGATTTGCACGCCTGGGCTGAGGTCTACATCCCGGGGGCCGGTTGGATTGGGCTTGATCCCACCTCCGCGCTTTTTGCCGGAGAGGGCCACATTCCACTGGCCGCCACGCCTCATCCGGCGTCCGCGGCTGCCATCACCGGGGCCACCGAGCCAACGGTGACCACGATGGAATTCGCCAACACGGTACGACGTGCCCAAGAGGACCCGCGTATCACCTTGCCGTATACAGCGGCTCAGATCGAGTCCATACAACGGTTGGGGGAGGCGGTCGACGGCCGGCTGGAGGGTGCTGGCCTCGAGCTCACCATGGGCGGTGAGCCGACGTTCGTCTCAAGCGACGACATGACCTCTGCACAGTGGACGGTCGCCGCGGACGGCGCCGAGAAGCGGCAGTCGGCCAACCGGCTGGCTGCTGCGCTGGCGGATCGCTTCGCCAAAGGCGGCCTAGTGCAGCGCAGCGAGGGCAAGTGGTATCCCGGAGAGCCGGTGCCACGCTGGCAGATTGGCTTGATCTGGCGCAGCGACGGTCGGCGGCTGTGGAGCGATCCTGCACTATTGGCGGATCCATTCGATGCCACGAAGGCAGATCCTGACGCTGCGTCGTCAGCCGAGCGGTTAGCCCGGGTCATCACCGCCGATCTTGGACTGCCGGACCAGCAGTTGCAGCCGGCCTTCGAAGATCCGCTGGCGCGGCTCGTCGCCCAGCTGAGTGAACCGGCTGGCCCTCGTCCGGCGTTTGATCCAGAGCAACCGGAGCCTCAGCTGGTCAGCGACCTGGACCGGGCCGAGGCTGCACCGGTGGCTTGGGTGCTACCTCTTGTCCCGGCGTGGTTTGGCGAAGGTTGGGTGAGCCCCGCCTGGCGTA
>DATEWO010000012.1:0-2391 GCA_035257925.1 Propionibacteriaceae bacterium
CATTGCGCGCATCTGGAGAAAAGTCAGCGTTCCCGGGCATGTGGAGGAGGTTCTGAGGGCCGCAAAGGAGCTCCCGAAGCCGTCCTAGTCGGCTCCGAATCAGCGCCACTCGCGACAACGGGCAGGACAATTCTTGCATCGGTCCCACCGGAAGCACGCTGAGACCGCCGACGATTTCGCCGAACGCCTGAGCCGGCTCATCGGCTATGCCGAGGACGAAGGTGGGCTCGACCGCGAGACACTGCTGGCCGTGCTCTAGCCCAACTTAGACATCGCTCTTCGAAAAGGCATTCAATGACAATAGGTTGCGGGCGCTGATCGGCGCCTTAGCACTACATTCGGGGACGGGAGAGAGGGGTTCAGGCGGCCGCGTCGGCTTCGCGGATATTCGCCGGCAGGGCGATGCGGCTGGCTTGGAAGAGCCGGCCGGCGGTACCGGTGACGGGGGTGCGCAGGATCAGGCGCTTGCCGTCCTTGGCGAGCTCGACCTCCTGAAGACGGTCGAGGTCACGCAGCACGTCGCCCCACTCGGGACAAAAGCCGACGGCATGGCAGCGGTCGTCGAGCTCCTTCCTGAGCACCAGGGCGAGGAACGAGCAGAACACATGGCCGCGGATGGCGGCATCGGACGAGTGGTAGATCGGCCGGGTGCGCAAAAGCGCCTTGGCGGTCCGGAACAGATCCTCGACCTGGAGGAGATCGCGATATCGCAAGACCGCCTGCAAGGGCGTGACCTGGGCGTTGGTGCGCAAGACGAACATGCCGTCGAACCTGGCCTCGTCGGCGACTTTGCCGGCGTCGATGGTGAACCCCTTCTTCGCGGGAGCCTTGAGGAAGCGGCGATAGGCGGAGTTGCCGATCAGCGCCTTGTCGCCCTTCTTGAGCTGCCGTTCGAGGCCCTCGAGCACGGCCTTCCGATCAGCGGCATCCTTGTTGGCCTCGGCCTCGTTGCGGCAGACGATATAGCGCCGGCCCTCGACCACCACCTCCTTGACCCAGAGCTGGGTCTCGCCGGTGACGCGCGGCACGCACAGCGGGGTGAACGGCTGCCTGTCTTCGAGCACGACCCGCCGCACCAGGCTGTCGGTCCGCTCGCGCACGCCGAGCACGTAGTCGAGGCCGCGCTGCTCGAGAGCGGCGATGGTGGGCCCGCTGATCATGCCGCGATCGGCGACGACGCAGACCCGGCCAATGGCAAAGCGGGTCCGGAGCCGATCGACGATCGGCAAGAGGGCGCTGACATCGGCCGTGTTGCCCGGCCACATCTCGGTGCACACCGGACGGCCGTCGGCATCGATCACGACACCCAGCACCATCTGCATCAACTCGGGGCGGTGATCCTTGGAGTGACCGCGCCGGCCGAGGGTCGCCCCACCGGCACCGACGAACGACAACGTCGTCGTGTCCATAAAGACGACGCTGAGCTCGCTGAACAGATCGCGCCGGCGCTCGACCAGATGCTCCTCGACCAGGTCCTTCACACAGCGCGGCGCGAACGGCGTGGCGCCGGCCTGCTCGGCCTCGGGCAACTCCTCGCCCAGCCAGGCCATGGCGCGGTAGAAGTGATGCAGTGCCAGATCGGCCGCATCGGGAATCGCGTAGTCGGCCATCCACTTCTCGCAGGCCCGGTCGGAGCCGGAGAGCATCAGGCGGTGCAGGGTGGCGGTGAAGACGGCGCGCTCGACCGGGAACTCGAAGGCCCGGTCAGCCAGCAGCTTGGCGAGTACCGCCTGGATGCCGCTGTCCTGCCACAGCCGCCCGAACAGCAGCGGCGGGCCGATCCGCCGGCAGACCAGCCCATCGGGGTTGCCGTTCGCGACCTGCGCCAGCACCATCGCCCGCTCGGCAAACCGCGCGACCGAGGCCGCCAGCCGCTCGAGCTCGCCGCTCGCCAGCACCGCGTCCTTGCGGCCGAGGTTCTTGATGATCTGCTGCTTGGTCCGCGACCCCTCGCGGACGCTCTCGACAAGGTAGAGATAGGTGTAGCCGTTGATCGTCTTGTCGCGCAGGAACATGCGCGATTAGCAGCTCACTAATCGCGAAAATGTCAAGCAAAAAGGTACATCAGCCATTATTATTTAGCAGCACGTATCTGCGGCGTCGAAAGCCAATCCTCGAGATTTCAATAGGTTACAGCCCGAATTCCGCCCAAAACGCCCTTCAGGTGTTGAAGATCGGTCAAGGCCGCGGTATGCTCGGCCGCACCCCCTTGCAAGCCTTCCTCGACGGCCTGCCCCTCAGACCGGAACCAGACCAGGAGAACCAGCCACAGCCCATCGCCGCCTGAACTCAACCACCCCGCTAGGAGCGGCCGCTGTCTGGTCTACTCCGTCACTGTACACTTAGTCCTTAATCAATCAAGTGACAGTTCTTCACCGCATCTCGATAATG
>DATEWO010000013.1:0-8735 GCA_035257925.1 Propionibacteriaceae bacterium
CCGCCAGGAAGCATTTTCAAGAGCTGCGGCAAACCGCCCTTTCGGCCGAACAGGCATCCATTGCTGCAGACCAGACGGTCGCTGAGTGAGGCCTACTCGACTGCTTGGAGGTGGAGCAGCAAAGCCGAGCCGCGACGCGCCGGCGGCAGCGGGATACCGGCCGCGCCGAGCGCCTGGCCGGTCAGCACAGGAGCGCCTGACGCCCAGGCTGGTGTGACGGTCTGAGCCTCGCCGGGGCGGGCGATGACCTCGATCCGGTAGGAGGTCGTCGGATCAAGCCCATCGATGCGGACCCGGCGACTGGTCAGCGCCCGCTCCAGCCAAACCAGGGCGAACAAAGCCTCGTCGCGATCATCGGCCACCACGCCGTGGGCCACGAAACCTCGATCACTCTCATCAGACCGCACTGTGGTTCCGGAGTGCAGCAACGATCGGAATCGCTTATACAGCGACAGCCACCGATGGATGGAGCGCAGATTTCCCGGCGCTTGCTTCCGGAGATCAATTCCCAGACCGAGCCGACCGAAGAAGGCAGAGATCGCCCGGTACGCCGACGAGGTCGCGTCGTCGGGCTCGTCGAGTGCCGGCTGCCAAACCAGCCCCGGCGGCAGCAGCTGGACCAGGCCGGCAAAGTCGGCGTGGCGTACGGTCGAGTCCGACGACAGCTCAGCCCCAATCGCCCTCGTCGTCATCGCCAAGTCAAGACTGGTTGTCTGAATGGTGAGGTGTGGGTAGCGCTCAGCCACCGCATCAAGCAGCCGGTATGCCGCAAGCGTGCTGCTGTGCTGGGTTGCGGTACCTCCTGGCCGGTGCGCACCTTGGGGGAGCGACCAGCTCAGCAACGACACGTGGTGTCGGTCGAGGAGCTTGGTCAGCCGCTCCCACACGTGGACCATCGCAGGCCGCAGCGATAGGTCCAGCACCTGCCGGGTCACCCCATCGCGCTCCACGGTCAGCAGCCAGCCCGGATGGTCGCGGACAATGGCGGGATCGGCCTCGACCAGCTCCAGGTCGATCGCCAACCCGACCTCAAGATCCAAGCTGCGGATCCGGGTCAGGAGCCCATCGAGATCGGCCGATGATCCCGTCTCGGTCAGACCTGCGCTGTCGGCGTACGGGTCAAGGCCGGCGCGCGAGCACCACTCGAGGTCCAATAAGAACGTCTCGACACCGACCGCCTCGGCGTACTCGGCGAGGGTGAGCATCGCCTGCCGGTCGTGGTCAGCGAACGCGGGTGCCGCGGCGTTGAAGATGATCCGCTGGTCATACCGCGCCTCCGGCCGAACGTGCCGATGCAGGCGGGCGGCCGCAGCATCCAACCCATCGCCCCAGCTCCACACCACCCATGGGGAGTGATACGCCTCCCCGATACCGAGCACGATCTCACCGGGCTGCAAGAGCTCTCCACCACCGAGATAGGTCCTGCCATAGACCGTTCGCTCAGCCCGATGCTGGACTGCGCCACTGAAGGCCACATGCACCTGCCAGGCCTGCCCGCGCCGAAAGCCCGCTCCTGCCACCGCCAAAGCGACATAGGCTGGTCGGTCATCGAACCCCCAATGATCAACAGACCAGGAGCCCGAGCGCAACGGAACTGTCGACAGCGCGGGTCCGTCAAACTCGACGCGATGCGTAGCCTGGTCGCTGACTGGCAAGAAGAGCTCCAAACCTTCCAGCCGGTAGTCTGCGACATTCTTGTTGCTAATACCCGCACGACAGCGGACCAGCCCGTTACCTGTGAGCTGCAGGGCGAGGTCAAGGCTTATCCCGTTGACCGAATCCTCCGCTTCGATGATCACGGTATCGGCGCCGACCTCGGTCAGACCTGGCAGCACCGGGGTCTCGCTGATCAGCCGCGAACGGCTGACGGCGAAGGACGCTGCGGATGTGCGTCCCTCGTGGGATCCGGCCAAGGCCGGGCGCGAGCTCCAGGCAGCAGAGACTTCTGGTACCAGCGAGGACATCCTGGATGCCAGCGGATCGAGACCGGTCGGTCCGAAGGCCGCAAGGAGTGCGGGAGCCGACAGCCCATCAAGATCACCAAGATCAGCACCCCAATGCAAGATCACCGGCAAGCCGGCCGGCCTGAGCTGCACCAGTAGGCTGACGCCCTGAGCTCGCATGTGGAGGAGGGAGGCTGCAATATCGTGCTCAACCGAGAACACGGTCGCAGCATCCCCTATTGACATGGGATCTCCCCCAAGAACAAGATCTCTCGCTGAGCGCAAAAGTGTATCGGAACGTCAAGAAGACCCGCGACGCGACACCGCCATCGCGCGATCAGCACCATCGTAGATGGCGCGCTGATCAACCCCGTGAGACACCAGACCGCGTGTCGGTCGCTATCGCACGCTGTTTCCCGGCCGTCGCGACAGACTAACGCCGGCGGGGCGATATCCCAAGCAATATGGGGGTATTCGATTGTGATGGTGTATCAGCAGGCCAGATCTGGACGAAGGGAGCCGCGCTGTGAATGAGGCCTCGGGGCGACGCTGCGCGGTGGTCTACAACCCGATCAAGGTGTCCGATGATCTCCGTGACGCTATCCGTCGGCAAGCCACGGAAGCAGGATGGGGCGACCCGATCTGGCTGGAGACTCCAGCAGAGAATCCTGGTCCAGCAATAACGGACAAGGTGATTTCCGCGCACCCAGATCGTGTCCTCGCCGTCGGTGGTGATGGCACCGTCCGGATCGTTGCGGACCGACTGGCGCAATCCGGAATCCCGATGGCCGTGGTGCCGGTGGGTACCGGAAACCTGCTAGCCCGCAACCTGGAGATCCCGCTGTCAGAACTTGATGCGGTCGAGGTCGCATTCGGCGAGCACACCGTGGACATCGATTTGATCAAGGTCACTGTCGACGGTGTGCCGAGCGAGCACTTTGCCGTCATCGCAGGCCTGGGAGTCGATGCGTTGATCATGGACGAGACCAACCCGGAGCTCAAGGACACCATCGGCGCCGGAGCGTACTTCGTTGCGGCCGCCAAGGCGCTGGGGCGTACCCCGATCGACATGCGGATCACCGTTGATGATCATCGTCCGCATCGCCGCCAAGCCATGATCTGTGCGATCGGCAATGTCGGCAAACTGGCTGGGAACCTTACCTTGATCCCCGGGGCGCAACCCGACGACGGCCGGCTCGATGTGTACGTGGCGTCGCCGTATCGCCTCTCTCATTGGCTGCGCACCTTTCTCCGGTTGATCACCAGGCGCCCGCGTGCCGATGACCACGTCGATCAATGGCAGGCCACTCAGGTCGAAGTGCGCCTCCGGCACCCTGACCCATACCAGCTTGATGGTGACGTGATAGGCGATTGCCGTACGCTGCGCGCAGAAGTGTCTCCTGGTGCCCTCACGGTCTGCGTCCCCGGCTGAGATTGCAGCCGGGGACGCATTTTTAGCTCTGCTCGCGCGGCGCCCGGGAAGCTGGTGCCGTCGTCGCTCTTCGCGAAACGAAAAAGCGTGTTCCGCTCATCGCTCCTCCGATCACCAGCGGCGCCTACCGACGCTCGCAGAGCAGGCAGTCAGACGACCGGCGGAGAACCGTCGTAGCGATTCTCTTGGACGTGCCGGGTGCGGCTGCGCTGCGCCTGCATCACCAACGCCAGGACCAGCGCCAATGCCCCGGCCACGATGAGGATGATGCCGAGCGTGTCGTCAGACACGAACGGAAGATTGACGTTGAGCGCAAAGAGCAAGATCGCTCCTATCACGATCAAGACAATGCCGACTCCGATACCCATGTTTCCTCCTACCTGTTCCTCCCGAGTAGACCAGATCAACTGGCCTTTTTGGCTGACTTCGCAGTCGTTGCCTTCTTCGCCGCTCCCTTCTTGGCCGGGGCCTTCTTGGCGGCTGCCTTGTTGGCTGGAGCCTTCTTGGCGGACGCCTTCTTCGCTGGTGGCTTGGTTTCCGTCGTCTTCCTGGCGGCGCGGTTCTGTTCGACGCTACGCCGCAGTGCCTCCATCAGGTCGACCACCTCGCCACGGTCGGCCTGATCTTCACCCTTCTCACCAAAGGTGGCATCAGTGTCCAATGCGTCGCCCTGCTCGAGCTTGGCGGCAATCAATTGCCGTAACTGATCTTGGTACTCGTCGCTGAACTTGTCGGGCGCGAAGTCGGCGGACATGTTGTCGATCAGCGACGATGCCATCTTGAGCTCCTGGGACGACACCCGCACGTCGTCTTTCAAGTTCGGGAAATCAGCTTCGCGCACCTCGTCGTCCCACAGCAGCGACTGGAGCATCAACACATTGTCACGGGATCGCAATGCTCCCAGCCGGGTCTTCTGACGCAGTGAGAACTGCACGATCGCTGTGCGATCGGTCTCCTCCAGGGCTCGGCGGAGCAGAGCATATGCCTTGGTGGCCGCCTTCTCCGGCTCCAGGAAGTAGCTCCGGTCGAACCTGATCTCATCGATCTGCTCCGACGGCACGAACTCCACAACCTCGATCTCATGGCTGCGTTCCTCCGGTAGCGACTTCAGATCCTCATCGGTGAGCACGACGGTGGTCTTGCCCTCCGCGTACGCCTTGTCGATATTGGCGTATTCGACGACCTTGCCGCACACCTCACACCTGCGCTGGTAGCGAATTCGTCCGCCGTCGGCATCGTGCACCTGATGCAGGCTGATGTCGTGGTCCTCGGTCGCTGGGTAGAGCTTGATCGGCACATTCACCAGACCGAAGGTGATGGCTCCCTTCCAGAGCGCTCTCATATTCCGCCTACTACCCACTCAGGCTCGTCGGAATCCGAGTGAGAGGGGTTTTGGGCCTCCACTGAGACGTCGATACTGGCTGCATGGGCAAGGGATCGCGCGACCAGGTGGTGACCGTTGAGGGCCGGACGATCAAGCTCAGCAACCTTGACAAGGTGCTCTATCCCCAGACCCAGACCACCAAGGCTGATGTTTTGGCCTACTACGCGCAGGTTGGCCCCACCATGCTCCGGCATCTCCGTGATCGGCCGGCGACGCGCAAACGCTGGCCTGACGGTGTTGGTGGAGTGAACGGAAAACCGCCGACCGTCTTCTTCAACAAGGATCTGGGTGCCGGCACGCCGGATTGGGTATCGCGCCGCACCATCTCCCACAAAGATCACGACAATGACTATCCAGTGATCAATGATCTTGCGACACTGACCTGGCTGGCCCAGCTGGCCGCCCTGGAAATTCACGTACCGCAGTGGCGATTCGGTTCCGACGGGCATCCTCACAATCCAGATCGCCTGGTTCTTGATCTCGATCCGGGTCCAGGTGTGAGCCTGGCTGAGTGTGCCTCGATCGCGCTGCTGGTGCGAGACATCTTGCGCGACATCGGACACGACCCGGTCCCGGTTACCAGTGGCAGCAAGGGCATCCACCTGTACGCGCCGCTGGATGGTTTGCAGACCCCGGAGCAGGCTACAGAGATAGCTCGCGAGCTCGCGCTGGCCCTGGAGTCTGATCATCCTGACCTGGTCATCAGCACCATGAAACGTTCGGAGCGCGACCGGAAGGTGTTCATCGACTGGAGCCAGAACAACGGAGCCAAGACCACCGTCTCCCCCTACTCGCTGCGGGGACGTGACCGGCCGATGGTTGCCGCGCCGAGAACCTGGGACGAGCTGGAGGATCCCGATCTGCGGCAGCTGGAGTATCAGGAGGTGATCACCAGACTAACCACGCTCGGTGACCCACTCGCTGCCTTGGCGCCGGGCGCCGAGCAGGATCGGCTCTCCAGGTACCGCAGCATGCGCGACCCGACCAAGACGCCAGAGCCAGTGCCTGCCGCCCCAGCGGGACAGCAAGAAGACGGCTTCCGGTTCGTGATCCAAGAACACCATGCGCGCCGACTGCACTACGACGTACGACTGGAACGCGACGGCGTGTTGGCCAGCTGGGCGGTACCCAAGGCTCCGCCGACTGATCCGAAGATCAACCACCTTGCGGTACGAACCGAAGATCATCCGCTGGAGTACCTGACCTTCCATGGCACCATCCCCAAGGGCGAGTACGGCGCCGGAGCGATGCGGGTCTGGGACACCGGGACGTACCGCCTCCACAAGTGGCGCGAGGGCAAGGAGGTGATTGTCACACTGTTTGGCCAGCCGGGCGGTGGGCTTGGTGGGGTGCGCAAGTTCGCTCTGATCCACACCGGTAGTGGAGACTCCCAACCGGAGAAGAACTGGCTCATGCACCTCATGGAGACCGATCCCGAAGACAGGCAAGGCGCCGGGGCGGTCCCAGGTCACAGGATCATGCAAACCAGTGCATCTGACGGCCTCACGGCATCGCGTACTGACGGGTCTGCCCGGTCCGACCAGGAGATCGACTTTCCCGAGCAGGTAGATCCCATGCTGGCTACCCCGATCGAAGTCCCGAGGTTTGGCGATGAGGCTGGCTGGGCGTTCGAGATGAAGTGGGACGGCGTACGCACGATCGGCTACCTGGCCAATGGACGCGTGAAGCTGCTCAGCCGAAAGGGACGGGACGATACCGCTGCCTATTTCGAAGTAGCCCGCGAGCTGACCAAGATCAGAGTCAAGACAGCGATCTTGGACGGCGAGGTCGTGGTCACTGACGCTGCAGGGCGACCGAGCTTCGGCCTGCTGCAACATCGAATCAACCTCACCAAACCGGCTGATATCGAGCGGGCCGCCCAGGCCTATCCGGCGCAGCTGATGCTTTTCGACATTCTGGAGCTGAACGGTCAGTCGCTGATCAAGAAGACCTATCAGGAACGCCGGGAGATCCTGGAGAACTTGATACCACCCGAGCCGGGATCGCTGATCCAGGTACCGCCGATCTTCGAGGGTGATCTACAGGTAGCGCTGCAGACCAGCGATCAACTTCAACTCGAGGGGGTGGTCGCCAAACGCTGGACTTCGATCTATCAGCCGGGACGGCGCACCCATACCTGGCTCAAGCTCAAACTGCACCGGATGCAGGAGGTCGTCATTGGTGGCTGGCGGGAGGGCCAGGGTCGTCGTGGCGGTGGGGTCGGATCGCTGCTGATGGGGATACCGACCGAGGCCGGCCTGCACTACGTCGGCCGCGTGGGATCGGGGTTCAACGACCGTCAGCTCGATGAAATCCAAGCCAAGCTGGAGAAACTGAGCCGCAAGACCTCACCGTTCGTTGATGTGCCGCGCGAGGATGCGCGCGATGCGCATTGGGTCACGCCGTCCCTTGTCGGCGAGGTCACCTACGGCGAGCTCACCGAGCCCGGCCGGCTGCGCCACCCGGTCTGGCGCGGCTTGCGCCCTGACAAGTCACCCGACGAGGTGGTCTGGGAGCTGCCGACCGCGGTCAGAGGCTGACGACAACTCATCAATCCTCGACGATTGCGGCCAACTCCAGACCGCGATGCGCGGCGAGCCGCTCTGCCTCCAGGTCCAGGCGCTTGCGGTTCGCCTTCGAGAGGGTTGCCCAAAATTCAAGGCGTAGGGTGAATTTCTTGCCGGCCGCCTTCGGGCGCCACGTGCCCACGATCTCCGTTCCGGAAAGGATGGCGCCGGGCCGGCCGAGAATCGGCCAGAGCGCCTTGTGCTTGCTTGCATCGGGCACGATCAGGTCTCGGTCCTTGCCCTGGAGAAAGAGGTCGAAGCCGCCGAGCAGGCGCAGCAGTTCCTGATCATGCTCGGTATCGCCGACCTCACCCAGAATCCAGCCGTGCCGGCCATCGACGCTGGCCTCGATGGCGTCCTCGGGCCAGTGCGCCTTGATCTCGGCGACCGGCGAGTCAAGGAACGCGGCGACGTCATTCGGTGTGGCCGGTCCCAGGAACCTCAGGTAATTGCGAATCGGTTGCAGTGACTCGGGCGCGGCCATGGGGTCCGGCGCAGGTCCCGGAGTCCGCTTCGGCCAGCCCGGGATGGGCCGCAGCACAGGCGGTGAGGTACCTGGCTGAAGTTCGAGGCCGGCGTACAGAGCGCCGATACGGAAGGGAACTTCCCATGAGTGGGTCGCTTGGCAGGGCCTGCAGTACCGGAGATAGGGCGGATCCAGGCGTGCGGTGAGCTGGGTGGACACTTCGCCCTTGACCAGCGGGCGGGTCACAACGTGGCGCATCTGGCTGGCAACCTCGCTGAGGCCTGCAGTTGTAGAAATGCCAGCCGCCTTGAGCGGTTTGTCAGCGCCGATCACCCGCTTGGCTGCATCACGGTCCGACAGTGGCGAGGTGGCGATGAGAACATCTGGCAGATCGGCGCGCCGGTAGTAGTGCGGCGAAGCCCGCAGCGTCCACGCCAGCGCTACATCTGGGCTGGCTTCCAGCTCAGCGGCGTCATGGACGGGAACACCGCGGTTGGCCAGCGCCCAGCTCGCGCCGTCCCGGCCGGTGTCTTGTACGCCGAAGTCGAAGACAGCTGCATCGGTGATCGCTCGCTCAGCCTCGGCTCGATCCAGCTGCTGCGCATGGATCCGGTGAGCTAGCGCCTGAGCACGTTTCATCGCTCTCCCTCAAGCTGCTCGCGCATCGCGCTTTGAGTCCGCGATTTCCGACGCTCGCAGCTGTCCTCCGACGACGAAAGCTACCTGGAACCCGTTCACCATAAACACAGGCCACTGGATGTCGACGACAGACTGACATGCCCGTCCCACGCAGAACCACACGCCAGCCGACGACATCCAGCGGCGGTCGAGCGTGAATCGAGACCGGTCCCTTCGCCTGGAGTGTGATTTCGGGGACGAAAGTATTGCCTCGGCGTTAACATCCGACCCATTTTTGGGGCCTTCACTAAGTGTGAAGACTTCT
>DATEWO010000014.1:0-3393 GCA_035257925.1 Propionibacteriaceae bacterium
GGGAGCCGTATCGCCTCATCAATGAGGGTTTCGACGATGTCCGCCTCTTTCACAGTCTTGATCACCTCGCCGCGTACGAAGATCTGACCCTTGCCGTTACCAGAGGCGACGCCGAGATCCGCCTCACGCGCCTCTCCGGGCCCGTTGACCACGCAGCCCATCACAGCAACTCGGAGCGGCACTTCCAGCCCCTCCAACCCAGCAGTTACCTCGTCGGCCAGCTTGTAGACATCAACTTGGGCGCGACCGCAGGACGGACAGGACACGATCTCCAGGTGCCGCGGCCGAAGGTTCAACGATTCCAAGATCTTGATGCCCACCTTGACCTCCTCGACCGGAGGCGCTGACAGGGAAACCCGGATCGTGTCACCAATACCCCTGGAGAGCAGCGCACCGAAGGCGACCGCAGACTTAATGGTCCCCTGGAAGGCCGGCCCGGCCTCGGTAACACCGAGATGCAGCGGGTAGTCGCAGGCATCTGCAAGGAGCTCGTAGGCGCGCACCATGACGACCGGGTCGCTGTGCTTGACAGAGATCTTGAAGTCTCGGAAGCCGTGCTCCTCAAAAAGGCTGGCCTCCCAGAGCGCGGACTCCACTAGTGCTTCGGGAGTCGCCTTGCCGTACTTGGTGAGGAGGCGCTTGTCTAGCGATCCGGCGTTGACCCCGATCCTGATGGAGCATCCAGCATCAGCAGCGGCTTTTGCGATCTCCTTAACTTGATCATCGAAGGCACGAATGTTGCCAGGATTGACGCGTACGGCAGCACATCCGGCATCGATCGCGGCAAAGACGTACCTGGGCTGGAAGTGGATGTCGGCGATCACCGGGATCTGGGATTTCATGGCGATCACGGGCAAGGCGTCGGCGTCGTCCTGGCTCGGTACGGCAACTCGGACGATGTCGCATCCGGTGGCAGTCAGCTCGGCAATCTGCTGCAGCGTGGTATTGATGTCTGCGGTCAGCGTCGTGGTCATCGACTGCACACTGATCGGCGCATCGCCGCCGACCGCCACCTTGCCGACTCTGATCTGGCGGCTCTTGCGACGCGGCGCGAGGGTGGGTGCAGGAAGGGTTGGCAGACCTAGATCGATGCTCATAAGGCCTTTCATTGCGAGGTTTCAGCTGGGAGTCTCTTGAAGGCTCGCCGACGATCCAGCCTAACGTGTGTTCGAGCAGGGAGCAGCGGAGAAGTGCCTCCGTCAGCGTCGCAGCAATGAACTGGACGGCCGGCCGCCCCACATCGCAGATTCACCCTCGTGGCGGGTATGTCGCCTGGCTCGGGCAATCGTGCGCGGTTGGCGCTGACCGCTGTGGCGTACATACCAGAACAGCATCAGGCCGGTTGCACCGAGGTGGAAGGCGTGTAACGCCCAGACCGGGCCGAGCGGCAGGCTGACAGCATAGATGGCATAGATCAGATTTGCCGACGTTGGCGAGCACGATGTTGCCGAGGCTGTAGGAGGCGAGGTTCTTGGTCCTACCAGCCTTCACCAGCATCGGTGGAGTGCTGGCCACAAAGACCGCGGTAGAGTCGACCGACCTCGGCGCTGTGCTAGCAGCAGCCGACCTCAGTATCCCGGCGGTGTGTCTTGATCTATGGGCCATTGGCCGCTGGCACGTGAAGGCCGATGAGTTAGAGCGTCGGGTACGCGCGGTCTGGGCTGAGCGCTCAGCGGTCCCGCTGACCCTCGACACGCTGTTGGGTCGGGCGCATCTGGATCCCTCGCCGCCATCGCTCCGGATCCCGGCCACGACCGACGGCGACAGCATCAGGCTGCCTACGCGTCAGATCGCATGGCGATCCGCGGACATCGCTCAGCTCCTGGTTGACCCGTGACCACACCAGACCGGTCGTCTACCTCACACTCGGTACCGTCGGCTGGGGGACGGTTGACCTGATGCGCGAAGCCCTGGCTGGACTGACCGAGCTCCCGCTGGATGTGCTGGTCGCCATCGGGTCCTATTTCGATCCCGCCCAGCTTGGACCACTGCCTGATTCGGTCCGGGTGGAGCGCTTCGTCCGTCAAGATCTGGTGCTGCCCCGGGTCGACCTCGCCGTGCACCACGGAGCCAGCGGCACGCTGCTCGCCGCCGCCGAGGGCGTGCCGCAGCTGGCGATGCCGATTGGAGCCGACCAGTTCCAAAATGCCGAAGCCCCTGACCATCAGCGGGGTCGGAGTGGCTCTGCCGCAAGGTGGCCTTACGGCAGCGGCGGTCCGCGATGGCGTGCAGCAGCTAATGGACGACCCGAGCCATCGCGCGGCCGCAAATCGGATACGCGCTGAGATCATCGCCCTGCCCGCCCCGGCCGAACGCATCGGCGATCTGATTGCGCTGGTGCCTGAGGGCCCCCAGCCTCCTGCTGACTCCGACGGATCCGTCAGAGCAACGGTTCGACGACCGCACCTTCAGCCGGAAGGCCGAGCTGTCTGATCTGGGGATACTTCGCGCCACGAGGCCATTCGCGGAAGCGCCGAAAAGCCATCGGGACGCCTCGAGCGACGGACAGATCCGGGCTGTCCATTACTTGGACGTGCACGTGAGGCTGGGTCGAATTGCCAGAGTTGCCGCAGTTAGCGACCGGCCGCCCTACCGTCACCTCCTCACCGAGGGCAACGCGAATGGAGCCGGCCTGCAGATGCACAAGAGCAACGTATACGCCCTGGTCACGCAGCGCGATGATCAGATAGTTGCCGGCGATCGCAGCCACTCCTTGCCGGAGCCGTGCCGCTTGGCCCAACGCATATGGCACCAGGGTCAGCTGTGACCGCCGCCCAACATGATCACTTTCGCGATCGTGCATGCCGACGACGGTGCCGTCGGCCGGTGCCAGGATCGGCCGCCCATAGGCGAAGAACCGCTCTGCCGGTTCGCTGGCAAGGAAGGTCCGCCAGTCACGGCGGTCCGCGGTCCGGCGGCGATGGTCCACACCTATGAAGTCGATGGCATACCGCTCGCCCAACATGTCTGTCCCGTGACTGGGGACCCGCCGGGCCGGACTGTTCCTCGCCAACCATGGGCCGGCGAAGGGCAGCGAGATCACGATCTCCCGGATCATCGAACCGCGCGAAGGCGGCCTCTCGCTCATCGATGCAGCATAGGTAGTGCTCGCCTTCAGCCGAGGTGGTTCAAGGCGTTTGGCTTGAAAGAGGCGCACAGCTTGCTCTTAATCGAAGGTTGATTCTATTTTTGTCTGTGCCTTTCCGTAGTGTCCCTGCTATGTCAGCAGTCCAGGCGGAGCCGCCGTCCAGCGACGGGTTGGTGGTGCGTCTGGATGAGATGCTGGCCGACCTCGCCGCAGCTGTTGCCGACACCACCACTCCGGTTTTGGATGCGGATCGGATTGACCGGATCGCCCGGCTGGAGAAACTCAGAGCAGCCACCGCAGCAGTG
>DATEWO010000015.1:0-2405 GCA_035257925.1 Propionibacteriaceae bacterium
CTGCGGCTCCCAGACCCGATCTTGGATGACGCCGAGCAGCCGGGGAGCGGTCGTGCGCAGGTACTTCTCCTCTTCGGGAGTGGCGTTTGCCAGCACCCAGGGCACGGCGAGGCGCATGTGGCGGTAGGTGGCGAGCGTGGCCTCCTCCTTTTGCAGCGTGTGCTGCTCTGCCTCGGAGATCATCGATTCGAATGGGGGGATGACTGCGTCCTCCTCGCGATCGAGGTGGTCGACTAGCACGCGGTTAAAGGCTGCCGCCTCGTCCAGGAGGTGGCTTCGGGTGTCCTGCCAGAGAGGGGCGCTGAGCTGATGACCGAGCAGCCGAAACCGGGCGTTGATCCGGGCCATCGCTGCGTCGAGCTCGACGTGGTCGTTTTCCAGCTGGATCGCGTCGTGCTCGAAGGTTCTGACCCGGTCCAGCAGGAACGGGTACATCACGTCGTCCTCGGTCCAGTGGTGGTCGTGGATCAGACCGACGATGGCCGCAAAGGCCCGGCCGAGTGCCGCTGCGGCGTCCGTGTCACCGTCGGGCAGCGCTGCCGCGGCAGCGCTGAGGCGCTGACTGTCGGCCCGCATCGCCTTGTGCATCGCCATCAGAACGCGGCTGTGTTCGGAAATGGGGATGAGCTTGGTGCTGCCCACGTTGGCTTCAGCCATGCTGCTCCTCCGCGCTGCTCAAGCGGACTTGAATTGCCGCGTGACAGGGAACGCTCGGTTTGCACTGGGACGTTGCTGGAAGGTTGTGAACCTACTTGCCAGGAAGCCCATCCTGGCTGAACAACTTTGCCTAAGACAACGATAGGCGCATCGGAAGTTCGATGAGCGCCATTTCCGGCTTCTGCGCAGCTTAGCGTGGTAGCCGTCCTTGGATCAGGGTGACGGTAGGGGTGCTCCACTGCACGCCGCAGTAGGTGGAGGAGGCGGTGCCGGTGGTTGTTGAAGTTGCGCGCAGGCGGGCGAGCTGTGGCGTAGATTCCGCACCGTGAACTCCCCGATCCGAACCTCTTCCTCCTCGGTCAGTCGCTGCCAAATCCGCCTCGCGGTATGCCGCTGCTTCCTGGGCGCCGCCTGATCCTCCAGCAGCCACTGTCGAACAAGATCAACATAAGGGCCGGTCGCCGGAGCCAACCGCTCCGGCACTCTCCTCGGCGGCGGGGTCGCATCCGCTAACGCCTGAGGCACCGTTCGCCGGTGCACCCCATGACGCTCCGCTATGGCCCCAATCGACATCCCCCGATCCCGGGAATCACGTCGGATAGCTTCGAACTGCTCCACACTCGATCTCTCCTTCACACCCCCGGCCTTTCGTGATCGCCATGGCAGACGAGCCGAAAGTAAAGGGAAACGATTGGTCGAAGGTGGGGCCACACCGCGCTAGCTCTAGCCCTCCAAGTGGGGCCAAATCAGACTGGCACACTCACCCGACGGCCAGAGGACCCGGAACAACGCCCCGACGCGACAGGCGGCAATAATCACACCCGAACACGATCACCGGTGAGCGCAGAGAACGCCGCCCCCAACCTCAAGATCAGGAAGGATCGGGCTAAGTCTTATTTTGTTCTGTCAACGCCACTCCCATTCTCTGGCTGACAGATTTCCTTCTCTATCTATCTGAACTTCAAAGACAGTTATCATACCATCCATAAAAGCTAGTTCACCTGTTGTTGAAGGTGTATTCCAAAATCCTACGCCGCGGGTTATTATAGTTCCCTCAGGGGTAAGGTTTCCTACTACCTGGTTGGTCCAAGTTGCGATGTCACCACCCTGTGTTCTTAATATACCCCGGCCTTCACCACGAAATGTGCCATCAGCATTGAGTGTGCTTACGCTTGTCCCAGTGTTTAATGCATTAGTTACAGTATCACTACCATTGCTAATAGTAGCATTAGCCATGAAGCTGGATTCTAACTGCGGTTGCGGTGTAACAGCAAGTACTCTTTGTCCTATAATTCTGCCTTGTTCTACAAAAAACGGATCTCCAAGGGAATCTGTGACGGTCGTTGCATTCATTCTTCACCCTCAGTAGAACGATTTGTAAAGTCAGTCTAAGCAAATGAATCATTCGGGGCAATGCTAACACAACTACTACGACTGCTGCCAACATCACAAAGGAGACGGCTAAATAATTTCATCAAGTTTCCTATTGAGCGTGCCGATCGGAGCGCGGCCATGTCCTCATCGGATATTTCCTCCACCGACCGGAACAGCGCCTCAACCACGCCGTCTCAATCACCCTCGGCCAACAGTTTGTTCATTCGTGTCACAACCGCGGCCGGGAGGGCGTAAATAAAGGGATCCGGGACCGGCCAGCCCCCGTAGAGGACGAGTCTGCGGACGTTCGTGGTCATGGCTGCGGCGCCGAAAGCAACGATGCCACCATCGAACGCCCGTACACACTCACCGGC
>DATEWO010000016.1:0-2865 GCA_035257925.1 Propionibacteriaceae bacterium
ATCCTCGACGCGGCGATCTTGATCCAAGGTGGCCAAGGCGGCACCGCGCCCCTCACCGCCACGCCGTTCACCTGGAGCAGCTTCGTTTCCGGTTCGGTGGCCATTGCCTTGCTGTTCAACTTCGCATCCTTCATCGGCTTCGAGGCCACCACCATCTATAGCGAGGAGGCCAGAGACCCCAAGCGCACCGTCCCGCGGGCAACCTACGCTGCCGTCTTGACCATCGGGATCTTCTACACAGCGACGACGTACCTCATGGTTGAGGGCCAAGGTGCGGCTGGGCTGCAGGAGTACCTCGGAGGCCTCCAGCCTGACCCGACCGCATTCCTGTTCGCGCTTGGCGCGACCTACATCGGAGGAACGCTGACCACAGTGATGTCGCTGCTGTTCATTTCCAGCGTCTTTGCGGCCCTGCTCGCCTTCCACAACGCCGTCGCCCGTTACCTCTACGCCCTCGGCCGCGAGGGGCTGGTCCCGGCGCAGCTCGGCCACACGCATCCCAAGCATCTCAGTCCGCACACCGGGTCACTCTGCCAGTCGATCTTGGCCGTGGTGGTGGTGCTCATCTTCGTGATCACTGGTCAAGACCCCGTGCTGGCGCTTTTCACCTGGCTCACCCAGCTCGGCACGCTGGCGATCATCGTGCTGATGGCGCTCGCCTCGTTTGCGGTGGTGGCCTTCTTCGCGCGACACCGCGATCTCGACTCCAATATGCTCCGCACCACCGTCGCGCCGATCGTCGGCGGTGTTGCGATGACAGCGGTCGCCATCTACGCCGCCTCGCAGTTTGGCCTGCTGATCGGCAACCCGGAGAGCCCGTTGCGCTGGATCCTGCCGGCCTTGATCGTGGTAGCAGCGATCGGCGGAATCCTCGCAGCGGTCACCCTGAAGAGTCGCTCGCCGGAGTTGTACGCCCAGATGGGTCGACACCGCGATATCGAGTTGCTGCCAGGCGCCTAGCGCCCTGTCAATAACCCACGCTGGTGGGACATTGAAGCTGGACATGGCGTGCATGCCACGTACAGCGTGAGCAAGCTGGGTACAGCTGGTGGCAGCAGGCGTACAGGCGTACGTTTCCCATCACAGCCGTCAAAACGGCCGAATGTGAGATGCAGTGTCGGCTTCATGCTGGCGACGAGTTTCACCCCGCTGAACGGTCTGACGCTGCAGTGGGCTTTACTCATGCCCTGGGAATCCGGTCGAAAGGACATGTGAGATGAGAAAGCTGATCGTTCAAACTTTCGTGACCCTGGACGGTGTCATGCAGGCGCCGGGTGGACCAGGAGAGGACGACGAAGGCGGCTTCACCCAAGGTGGCTGGTCGATGAACTACTGGGACGAACAAATGGGTGAGGTCATGGAAGAGGCGACGAGCAAGCCGTTCGCCATGGTTATCGGTCGCAAGACCTACGACATCATGTCCGCCTATTGGCCGACCGCTCCAGAGGACACCGGCGCCAAGGTGTTCAACGACGCCACCAAGTACGTTGCATCGCGTAGTCGCCCCACATTGGAATGGAGCAACTCAGTCTTGATCGAGGGCGACGCCGCAGAAGGCCTTGCCGCGCTCAAAAAGGAAGACGGGCCGGAGCTGCAGGTTCATGGCAGCGCAAACCTGATCCAGACCTTGTTGCGCAACAACCTCGTCGATGAATACCGGCTCTGGGTCTTCCCCGTTGTCGTTGGGTCGGGCAAACGCCTGTTCGCGGATGGCACCATCCCCACGGGACTGAAGCTCGTCGACAGCAAGGTCTCCTCCACTGGAGTCGTGATGGGTAGGTACGAGCCGGCAGGGGAGATCCCTATAGGTTCACCCGAGTAGGGCGTGGTCAGCTCGCGGATTTGCTGATGAAATCTGACGACCTGCGGACGCACTTGCGACGGCAACTCAGCACGGCTGTGCGGGAACACGATCGTCCTGCGGTGTCTGCACTGCGGAATGCGCTGGCTGCGCTGGACAATGCCGAAGCGGTGCAGCCCAGCGAGGGCTTCGAGCCCGAGGTCAGCCAGCACGTGGCGGGTGGGGTTGCCGGCTTGGGCGCCGCCGAGGTGGAGCGGCGGGTGCTCGATGTCGAGTTGCAAAGGGCGATCGTGAGAGAGGAAATCGAGTCCAGGCTGACCGCCGCCACGACGTACCAGCAGCACGGACAGAGCGCCCGTGCCGCCGAGCTCCGGTTGGGAGCCGACGTGCTGCTCGCGGTACTCGACTCGAGCACGTAGGTCCGAGTCCTCGAATGCTACCGGTGAATGAGGGCGTGCCTCACGAGATAGTGCGGACTTCCGCGCACCATCCCCCCACGCGCTCGGGGGAGATTAGTCGTCCTTATGGTTGTTGATGTTGATCACGTTGCCGTCTGGGGCGCGCACGAAGAACCTCCGTAGGCCCCAAGGTTCCGTGGTGAGCGGATGGACGATCTCGAAGCCGCGCCGTTTCGTTTCCTCGTACGCCTCCTCGATGCCGTCGCCGACGGCGACCGAGATCACTGAGTCGTAGGGAGCGGTTGCGTCGCGGGTGACGAGTTGAACGACGGCACGGCCGTCCGGGGACTGGAAGCGGGCGACCCAGCCCATGTTGAATCCCTCGACGCTGAGCCCGAGGTAGTCCACGTAGAAGTCGCGAGCGTCGCCAACGTCTGGGACGGGCAGGTTCGCGGTGATGCGGGTGGCCTGCAAAGAGCCTCCTTAGTTTGGCGGTAGTGCGGGCAGCTATTCTCTTGCGTTCGACCTTACGGGTCAGGCAGCCGGCATGGCTGGTCGGGTGGTGGACCTCCGTTGCCTGACGAGGAATGCCGTCCACAGCATGGGCAGCCGGACCGCTCTGTACATCATGTACATTAGGTACACAGGAGGAGCCATGTCACTCAC
>DATEWO010000017.1:0-13619 GCA_035257925.1 Propionibacteriaceae bacterium
GGCGCAGGCACCGGCGGAGGCCGCCGCCGAACGCCTCGCTGCAGCGGCGCATCTGCGCTCGGCCGGGAGTTTCCGAGCTGCACTCAGCCTGCTAGAGACCGCAGGCCAGCAGGCGCGCGCTGCGCAACGGGTGGACCTGCAAGCCCGCATCCTTGGCCAGGAGGGGAACGCCCGGGCCCGGATGGGCCAAGGTCAGCGGGGAGTCGAGCTCGCACGCACCGGTTTGGCGATGGCGCTGGAGCACGGCCTTGCCGGACCGGCCGCTGAGATCTATCAGCGACTGGCCGATGCACTGGAACATGCCGGGGACTATGTGGGCGCAGGTGCGACCTACGACGAGGCGTATAGCTTCTGCTCGGCCAACGGCCTCGAGCCCACCGCACAGCTCTGCCTGGCCTGTCTAACCGCCGTCTTGCGACAGTCGGGTGACTGGGACCGGGCAGCGACGCTGTGCCAGCAGGTCATCAAGTCCTCCGATGCCACGGTCCATGCCCGCGCGGTCGCCACCGGCATGCTCGGATCAATACTCGGCGTGCGCGGCCGAACCCGGCAGGCGCGGCCGCTGCTGCTGGAGTCGGCGACCCTGGCCCGCCAGCTCGAACTTGCGGCCATGGAGTTGTTGTCCGGTTGGGGGTTGGCCGTTGTGGACAGCGTTGAGGGCGCTACACAGTCGGCAGTCGGTCACTGCTGGGCGCTGCTGGAACGCTGGAGGCAAACCGAGGATCGGCATTATGCGATGCCGCCCCTTCGCTGGGCCGCGACATTCTTCGCCGAGTCCGGCGACGCCGCCGGTACCCGGACCTGCGCCGCCGCGCTTGCCCAGATCGCCGCTGATACTGGTCAGGCCGAGGCGATGTCCGCGCTCTCGCACGGATTGGGCGAAACGGCGCTCATTGACGGGAGCCTCGATCAGGCCTCCGATCAGTTCGGGCGGGCGCTCGAATTGCTGCAGGGTCACGACGCGCCATTCGAAAGGGCGGAGTCACAACGCCGGCTGGCGAGCGTACTGGTTGATACCGGCCGTCGAGACGAGGCCGTTGAGCATCTCGTCGCCGCGTACCGGACAGCTCGCCGTCTCGGCGCAAAACCATTGGCCAATCAGCTCGCCGGCGCCCTCAGTGCGCTGGGGGAGCGGGCTGAACGACGGCTGAGCAAGCGAAGCGCCGCTCAGCTGGACCACCGCGGCCTGACCCGCCGGGAACTGGAGGTCCTACAGATGGTGGCCACCGGCCGGACCAACCGGGAGATTGCCCGGGAACTGTTTCTGAGCCCGCGTACGGTCGATATGCATGTCAGTAGCATCCTGACGAAGCTGGACGGCCGATCGCGAACCGACGCGGTTCGCCGGGCCAGTGAGCTCGGGCTGCTGACACAACGTCCCGAGTAGACAACGAGGGCGATCGGAGGTCAGGCGACCGAGACGATGCGGGGTTCGTGCTCGGTTCTTGATAAAGTCGGTCGGTCCTGTTCGCGTGAGCTGCCGTACGTTGCGAGGCGCAAGCAGTTCAGCGACGCGTTCAGGATTGTCACGAGAAAGGGAGGGCACGGGTGCTCGCCGCGTTCGCCAACGCGTTCCGGACTCCGGACCTACGCAAGAAGATCTTCTTTACGCTTGCGATCCTTGCGGTCTTCCGCCTCGGTTCGATCATCCCGACGCCAAACGTCAACGTCAAACAGGTGAGCTTCTGCCTTGAGCAGGCCAGCACCGGCGAGCAGCAGGGGCTCTACTCCCTGATCAACCTGTTCTCCGGCGGTGCGCTTCTTCAGCTGGCGATCTTCGCGCTGGGCATCATGCCCTACATCACAGCCAGCATCATTCTGCAACTACTGACAGTGGTCATTCCGCGTCTGGAAGCCCTCAAGAAGGAGGGTCAGGCAGGGCAATCCAAGATCACTCAGTACACCCGCTACCTGACTCTGGTGCTGGCAGTGCTCAACTCCACCGCATTCGTCACCGTGGCGGTGAACGACAGGCTCTTTACCGGATGCCCTGGCCTGGTCTACGACAAGAGCATCTTTCCTGTGGTCGTCATGATCCTGACCATGACCGCCGGTACCGGGGTCATCATGTGGCTGGGTGAGCTCATCACCGAACGCGGTGTCGGCAACGGCATGTCAGTACTGATCTTCACCCAGATTGCTGCCACCTTCCCCAGTGCACTGTGGAGCCTGAAGGTTGCCCGTCCGGGTTCGCTGGGCTGGGTGGTGTTCCTGCTCGTGATCGGGTTGGGCTTGCTGGTCATGCTCGGTGTCATTTTCGTCGAGCTGTCGCAGCGCCGAATCCCGGTGCAGTACGCCAAGCGGATGGTGGGACGGCGGATGTTCGGAGGCACCACCACCTACATCCCGATCAAGGTCAACCAGGCTGGCGTCATTCCGGTCATCTTTGCTTCCTCGTTGCTGTATCTACCGGTGCTGTACGCCCAGTTCCGACCGGACGACAGGTTCTCGTCCTGGATCAACGCGAACTTCGTGCAGGGCGACCATCCGGTCTATATCCTCACCTTCTTCGTGCTGATCGTGTTCTTCGCCTACTTCTATGTCGCTATCACGTTCAACCCGAGCGAGGTAGCCGACAACATGAAGAAGTACGGTGGCTTCATTCCCGGCATCCGAGCCGGAAAGCCGACTGAGGATTACCTCGGCTTCGTGTTGTCTCGCTTGACGTTCCCGGGTTCCATGTATCTCGGACTGATCGCGCTGTTGCCCTCGATCGCTTTCATCCTCCTGAACGCCAATCAGAACTTCCCCTTCGGCGGCACCTCGATTCTCATCATCGTGGGTGTTGGGCTCGATACGGTGAAGCAGATCGAGAGCCAGCTTCAGCAGCGCAACTACGAAGGATTCCTCCGCTAATGCGACTCCTCATCATGGGCCCTCCGGGTGCCGGCAAGGGCACGCAGGCCATGCGGATCGCTGAGCACTATCGGATACCGCCGATCTCGACCGGCGACATCTTCCGCGCCATGAAGCACGCCGATACGCCGCTGGCGCGGCAGGTGCGGGCGATCATGGAATCCGGCGGGTACGTCAGCGATGAGATCACCAACGAAATTGTGCAAGACCGGCTGGCAAAGCCCGACTGCCAGCAAGGCTTTCTATTGGACGGTTATCCACGCACGTTGCAGCAGGTGCAGACTCTCGACGACTACCTCGCCGAGACTGACCGTCCACTCCACGCGGTCATCTCGTTGCTGGCCGACATTGAGGAGGTCGTCGCACGGCTACTCAAGCGAGCGGAGATCGACGGCCGCCCCGACGACAATGAGGAAACCATCCGGGTCCGCCTGCAGGTCTACGCCGAACAGACTGAGCCGTTGCTTGACCTCTACCGCTCGCGCGGCCTGCTGGTCGAGGTCGACGGCCTCGGCCCGATCGACGAAGTGTCGGAGCGAGTCTTTGCAGCTTTGGATGGTCACCGGGAGGGCCGCAGCTCAGAGCTGCTGGAGCCCAAGTAGGCGTTAAGCCGCGACGGTAACCAATCCCGCGGCGCCGTCGACTGTGATCAACTGTCCGGTCTCGATCTTGTGTGTCGCCTCTGGCACGCCAACGACGGCAGGAATGCCATACTCGCGCGCGACCACTGCGCCATGGGAGTTCGAACCGCCCATCTCCATCACCAGCCCGCCGGCTGTGAGGAACAACGGAGTCCAGCCTGGATCGGTCGAGGGTGCGACCAAGATCTCGCCAGGCTCCAGGTGGGCCCCCACCGGATCCAGTACGACTCGTGCCCGAGCCGTCACTGTGCCGGTTGACGCCGGGCTGCCAGTTAGCGCACCGTCGGTTCCAGCCGCTCCGGCGGCTTCAGCTGCGACCGCTTCGGGCTCGGTCCCGTCGGAGAGCAGCAGGCGCGGAATGTGCCGCCGCCGGAGCTCCTGCTGGTACGCCTCTCGCCGCGCCGCGACCAGACTCCGCACGTCTTCGCCGGCCAGACCACGCCGCGCATCACCGAGATCGAGGAAGAAGACATCCTCAATCTGATCGATTCTCCGTGCGTCGGCAAGCTCGCGTCCGACATCCTTCAGCAGTTCACGCATCACTCCGAGCGCCACGATCAGCAGGAATTTGGGTGACTCACGCAACCCAATCAGCTGGCGAACCCGGCGTAGCGTCCAACCTGCCAGTCGGGCTCGGACCCGGCTGCGCTCAGTGAGGCGTGTGGTCAGGCTGGTGATCATGGACTCGGCTCTCACCTGGCCAGCCGTGAACTGTGAGACCGGATCAAGATCGGCAGTATCGAGGCGCAGGTAGTTGCTGATCACTCCGAGCAGGTGACTCGGATCGTCTGACCAGCGCGGCATGCCGAGGTCGATCTCGGCGACGGCGCGGTGGCCGTAACGGCGCAAGAATGCCTGGAGGCCGCGCTGCGCAACGGGTGGCAGAGCACGGTCCCGATAGCGCTGCAGCAACTCGGGCACCGCCATGTCGGTGAAGACGGTACGAGAAGGCTCGTCGTTGCGAATCTCCTCCGTCACTTCCCACAGCTTGAGGTCCATCTCGGTAGTGACATTGTGAGGCAGTCCACGTAGCACCTCCTGCAGTTCGCCGGGTTGAGCCACATCACGTAACAACCGACGAGAGGCAGCGAGCATTAACAGACCGCCCCCCGCGTACGCGACCGTTCGCGGCATGAGCAAGAACAGGTCACCGACTCGCTGCTCGACAAAGTCCAGGCGCTGAGTCGCCGTCGCATTGGCAGGCAGAGTGAGGGTTCGGCGCAGCCGCCGCTCCGTCGCAGCAATGCCGCGATAGGCCAGTTCTGGATTGGCCAGCCCAGCCACTACGCGCACCGGCACTCTGTTCCGTATCAGGGCGCCGGCAATGTGCCTGAGCACGGTGTGGTCCGAC
This sequence comes from Propionibacteriaceae bacterium, assembly GCA_035257925.1. Taxonomy (GTDB): domain Bacteria; phylum Actinomycetota; class Actinomycetes; order Propionibacteriales; family Propionibacteriaceae; genus Microlunatus. The sequence continues at coordinate 4,849 of DATEWO010000017.1, forward strand.
GACTCGATGATTGAGAATTCCGGCCGCTCTCCGAGTACTTTCAAGACCGCCGACGCCCGCGCTTCCATCACTCCAAAGGCTGCGATCACTGCCTTGCGCCCGATCCGATTGCGCAGCACGCTGGTGATGTCCATAAAGAGCCGCTGACCCGGCGCATGCATGGCGGGCGGGCCGGCCAAGGGCTGGGCAGGTGGCATCTTGATTGCCGTGGCGACCGAGGTGCCAATCAACCGAATGGCCGCGATACCCATCGGAGTGATCGGTCTGGTCAAGCCTTGAGCCAAGCTCAGACACATCAGCACCCGTAGGCCTGGCTGGTGCATCCGTGGTAGCGGGTACAACGTGGTGATCGGCCGCGCCTGGGTCAACCAGAAGCGGCCAGCGGCGTCGAGTGCCCATTCGGTGTCCTGCGGCGCCCCGTAGTGCTGCTGCACCTGCTGACCAAGATCAGCAAGCTGCAAGACCTGCTCGTCGTCAAGACAGGCTACGGAGCTTTGATCGACCAGCTCCCGACGCTCGGTGCCGCCGCCGCGCAGCCCAGTGATCATCACTCGCTTGTCGCCCAGCCGGCGCGCCACGATCCTGCGGCCGACGGAGTTCACGACGAAGTGGTCCGGGTTGACCGCGCCAGATACGACCGCCTCCCCCAGCCCTGGGCTAGCGTCGATCACCGTTTCATTTCGACTGCTCGTGACCGGGTTCGCGGTGAACATCACACCCGCCGCAGTCGCATCGATCATGCGCTGCACCACTACCGCCAAGGCCACGCTGCGGTGATCAATCCCGTTGGCATTGCGATAGCTGACGGCTCGATCGGTCCACAGCGAGGCCCAACAGCGGCGTACCGCATCGAGCAGCGCCACCGAACCCATCACGTTCAGGTAGGTGTCTTGTTGTCCGGCAAAGCTGGCGTACGCCAAATCCTCTGCAGTGGCCGATGAGCGGACGGCTACCGCTTCGTTGTCGCCAAGCGCTTCGTAGTGATCGGTGATCGCGGTTCGCAGCTCGGCCGGCGCCTCCAGCGCCATCACTCGGCGCCGGGCCTCCTCGGCAGCGGCCGCGACGCCGCCGGTATCGGTGGCGCTGGTGAGCTTGTCCATCAAGTCATCCAGCTGCTGCCGCACTACCAAGCGGTAGGCATCTGTTGTGACGCAGAAGCCGCCTGGCACCGGCAGTCCGCCAGAGCTCATGATGCCGAGATTCAATGCCTTGCCGCCGACCGCATTGATCATGGTCGAGTCGACGTCGGAGAGGTCAACAACGAGCGTCATGAACAGACGATAGAGCGCAGGTCAGCAAAATTCAACAAACGATGAATTATAGCTGCGAGCGGCCGCAGATCCAGCGCGAGCAGGTGAAAAAGGGGACGGCCGGTAACCTACTCGAGCGTGACTCGCTTTCCAGAAACGCGTCGGGACGAGGTCGCCGAGGTGCTGCACGGGAGGACCATCGCTGACCCGTATCGCTGGCTGGAGGATCCAGACTCCGTGGAAACCGCCGACTGGGTGAAGCGGCAGAACGAATTCACCGCTCAATACCTGGAGTCACTGTCAGACCGGCAATGGTTTCTCAACACGATGCAGCAGGTGATGAGGCAGCCGCGGGCAGGTGTGCCGTTCAAGCGTGCCGGACACTACTTCGTCACCAGGAACGATGGCAGCCAGAACCAGGATGTCATCTACGTCGCCTCATCGTTGGCTGAGTTGCTGGCTGGTGGGCGAGTGTTGGTCGATCCCAACACTTTCTCCGACGACGGCACAAGCTCGTTGGCCAGCTTGACAGTGAGCGGAAACGGTCAGTTGGTGGCGTACGGGATCAGCGAGGCAGGTAGCGATTGGTCGACCTTCCGGCTGCTGAGCTTGGCCAGCGGAGATGAGGTGGACGATGCGCTGATCCAGACCAAGTTCTCCCAGGCGGAATGGCTGCCCGATCATCGCTCGTATATCTACACCCATTTTGATCATGAGGGTGATCCCGACGGTACCCAGACCGCCGCACTTGCGGGACCTACGTTGCGGTTGCACCGCATCGGCGACTCTCAAGATCGGGACAAGGTGATCATGGAGTTCCCTGAGAACGATCAGCTGATGTTCTGGGGAGAGGTCACCGACGACGACCGCTATCTGGTGGTCAGCATTGTGGAGGGGACGGAGAACAAGAATCGACTGTGGGTCTATCCGATCCTTACCGGTGAGCGCAGTGAGCTCGGAAACCCGATCAAGATCATCGATGAAGTCTTTGCCGAATTCGCGTTGGCCGGCTCCGACGGCGCGACGCTCTATCTTCGAACGGATCTGGACGCGGAGGCCGGCCGGCTGGTCGCTGTCGATCTTGAATCATTCATCGACGGTGAAGAGGTCCGTTGGCAAGAGGTGATCGCCGCGTCCGAACACACACTGTTGGCCGCCAGGGCAGCCGGCGACGGGTTCATCCTGGTGTACCTCGCCGACGCGCAGCCTCGGATCATGCGGGTAGGCATGGAACGCTCGTCAATCCAGCAGGTCGAGGTGGTTGGGGGTGCCGTGGTCGGGCTGAATGCCAGGCGCGGCGACTCCGAGGCGTTCATTGGACTTTCATCCATCACCTCGCCAACGCACAGCTACCTGATCGAGGCCAACTCAGCCGCCGCCACCTCGCTCGCCGGACTGGTGCAGCCGGCCGACGAAGCCTTTGTCGCCCCGCCGATCGTGATGGAGCGTCGTACGGCGATCAGCAAGGACGGTACGCCGGTGCCGTACTTCGTGGTGGCTCCAGCCGATATCGACCGGTCCCGGCCGCGGCCCACCCTGCTGTACGGCTACGGCGGGTTCAAGATCCCGGTGCTCGCGGACTATCGGCCTGGTTGGCCATGCTGGCTGGCCGCGGGTGGCCTGCTGGCGCTCGCCAATCTGCGGGGTGGGGGAGAGTTCGGCACGGCCTGGTACGAGGCCGGTCGACTGGCGCACAAGCAGAACGTTTTCGATGACTATGTCGCGGTCGCCGAGCACCTTAAAGAAACCGAAGTCACTACCCCCCGACAACTTGCCCTGCACGGCCGCAGCAATGGTGGCCTGCTGGTGGGGGCGGTGATGACACAACATCCCGACCTGGCAGCGGCCGCACTGCCGGCGGTCGGTGTCTTGGACCTGCTGCGCTTCCATCTCTTCACGATCGGAGCCGCATGGATCTCCGAATACGGGAATCCGGAGGACCCCGAGCAGTTCGCCCAGCTGCTGGCGTACTCGCCACTGCACAACGTGCGCATTGGAACCAGCTACCCGGCGACCTTAGTGCTCACCGGCGATCATGATGATCGTGTTGTCCCGCTGCATAGCCACAAGTTCACGGCTGCGTTGCAGCATGCGCAGGCCGGTGATAGCCCGATCCTGACCAGGATCGAGGTCTCAACGGGTCATGGCCTCGGGAAGCCAACATCTCTGATCGCCGCGGAATGGGCCGATCTGCTCGCCTTCGCCGCCCACCAAACCGGCTTAGAGCTGCGAGCGTCGGAAATCGCGCGCCGCCGCACGGAGGAGAAGCGAGCGGAGGCGTAGTTTCCTCTGCGAGCGACGAGAAAGTAGGCGGCTTTCTGGCCCGATTCGCAGCGAGCGGAGCGAGCAAATCAAATACAGCGATGCGCGAGCAGCTCTGAAAAAGCGGGCGGGTAAGTTCGCAGGCATGACTGTTGCCGTTGACGACGATGTCTTCGCGTCCCTCGTCGAGCCGTTGCGCCGGGAACTGACTGTCCACTGCTACCGCATGGCGGGCTCCATCCATGACGCGGAGGACCTGGTCCAAGAGACCTATCTGCGGGCCTGGCGGGGCTTTCACAGCTTTGAGAACCGCTCGTCGGTGCGTACCTGGATGTACCGGATTGCGACCAACGTCTGCCTCACTGCACTGGATAGCCGTAGTCGCCGTCCGATGCCGACTGGACTTGGCCAGCCCAGCTCGGATCCGTACGGTGCGCTGGACTCCCGCCCCGAGACGCCGTGGCTGGAGCCGGTACCCGACACGGTGGTCTGGGGCGGTTCGGCCGATGACCCGGCTGCCGAAGTGGTGGACCGGGAGAGTGTCCGGCTGGCGTTCATTGCAGCCTTGCAGCATCTCACGCCGCCGCAGCGGGCGATCTTGATCTTGCGTGATGTGCTTGCGTGGCAGGCCAGCGAAGTGGCGGAGCTGCTGAACATGTCGACGGCCGCTGTGAACAGCAGTCTGCAGCGCGCCAGGGCGCAGGTGCACAAGCTCGACCCAGAAGGCCCCGACGAGCCGCTCGACGATGAGCACGCGAAGGAGTTGCTCGCCGACTACGTGGCCGCCTTCGAGAACTACGACGTCAAGCGGATCGTGGAGCTGCTTGCGGAGGACGCGGTCTGGGAGATGCCGCCATACCTTGGCTGGTACCAAGGATCGGCCGCTATCGGACGTCTCATCGAGATGCATTGTCCGGCGGAGCAGCCTGGCGACCAGATCATGGTGCCGACCTCCGCCAACGGCCAGCCCGCATTGGCCCTCTATATGAAGCAGCCGGACGGGACACATCGTGCATTCCAGCTCCAGGTGCTGACGCTGACCGACAGGGGTGTTTCCCATGTGGGCTGCTTCTTCGATACGGGGCTGTTCGCCCACTTCGGCCTGCCTGAAGTGCTCGCGCGGCAGTAACCGCAGAGCTATTGCAGGGCCGATGTTAAGCGCATGACATTGTCGAGGTAGCGCTTCCGCAGCGGCCTGCGGGCCCACTCGTCGAGCGTGAGTTCGCGGGACAGCAAGCGATAGCGATCTTCGACTTGACGCATGGCTGTTGTCAGCGAACGGCTGACGCACATCACTGAGACCTCGAAGTCCAGGTTGAAGGATCGGATGTCCATGTTGCTCGATCCGACGACTGCAACGTCGTCATCGACCGAGAAGTGCTTGGAGTGCAAGACGAACGGGGCAGGGTAGAGATAGATCGTGACTCCGGCTCTCAGCAGGGCCTGGTAATAGGAGCGCTGCGCATGGTGAACCATGAATTGATCACCCTGCTCACCGACGAAGAGTTCGACATCGACACCGCGCTGCGCGGCTGTTGTGATCGCGTAGAGCAGAGAATCATCGGGCACAAAGTACGGGCTGGTGATCGAGAGCCGACGTTGCGCTGAGTAGATCAGCGAGTTGAACAATCGAAGGTTGTTCTCATCCGGGAAGCCCGGCCCGCTGGGCACCACCTGGCACACCAGATCACCTGGTTCCACCTCGTATGGGTGAGGCCGCACGTCTTCACGTAGCGCCTCGTCCGTCTCGATGTACCAGTCGGTGGCAAAGACGATGTCGAGTGAGAACACCACTGGCCCGTTGAGCTCCATGACCAGCTCGCGCCACTTCCGGCCAGCTTGCTCATGCTTGCGATTGTGATAGCTCGCGTCGATCATGTTGAGCGACCCCACGAACGCCACCCGGCCGTCCACGACGACGATCTTGCGGTGATTCCTCAAGTCGGGCCGCCGCCATTTGCCTTTCAGTGGCTGGATCGGCAACATCGGGTGCCACTCGATTGCGGTCTGCCGCAGCTTCTTGATCATGTCCCGATATCCGGGAATGCGGAAGGTGCCTATGTGATCGAACAACAGTCGCACTTTCACGCCACGCGCAGCGGCCTCAGCCAGTGCTTCGAAGAAGTCACCGGTAGTAGCGTCCCAGCTCATGATGTAGAACTCGACATGCACGTATCGTTCGGCGGTGCGGACCTCGCGCGCCATAGCGGCGATCGACTCCTCGTAGTCGCTGAAGAGGTCGGCCTTGTTGCCGCCAACAGAGGGAAGCCACCCCAGCCGCCGATTGAGGACCACGAGGGTGTTCAGTGTGGACCCGGCGGGGACGGGCAGCAGATCGTTGGTTTCCGCAGTGAGTGCGCCGCTGATCACCTCCCCGGCGGCCGCCTGCTGCCGACGGCGGCCCCGGTCAACGAATGGGCTGCCGATCAACCAGAACGCCAAGAGACCGATGACTGGAAGAAACAAGATCAGCAGCAGCCAAGCCGTAGCCGACGACGGACGTCGTCCCTCGGGCACCAAGCCGAGGGCTACGATCTTAATCACAAGATCAAGAAGGTAGATCACCACTGTCAGGAAGGTCACGTTGGTCGCCGTCACCATGCGCATAGTCTGGTCTCTCCCGCAGCGGAATGTCAGCGCATACGCCGAGTAGCCTGGAACGGTGAGCAGTAACCTGCCGATCTCCTCGCCGTACCGGAGCACCCCCGACGCTCCAGTGACCGACGCGGAACGCGATCGGCTCAGCGCCCGGCTGAATGCGGCCTTTACAGCGGGAACCTTGGACCAGGATGACTATCGAGCGCGGCTGGACCTTCTTTTTGCGGCGAAACGGCTCGGTGAGCTCGTGCCCGTTGTTGACGGGTTGCCACCGCTGCCCACCCACTCGAGTCCGGCGATCGTCGCGAGCTCAAATGGGCAGCCCGGCGAACTTTCGGAGTCACGGCCACCAGGGATGTTGACCGCCGCCGTCGTGGGGGGAGTGGCTGCCGCCATCCTCCTTATTGCCATCTTGCTGGTGATCTTGATCTAGCCATCCCGCACGTCGGCCTGGGAGGCCACCAAACACATCAGTCGCGCGCTCCGAATACCGGTCGAGTGCCAGACAACTATTTGGTATGGCTAACCTAACCTGTTTTCAACGCTCACCGTGGATCTTTAAAATGACGAGTATGCCCCGGCAACACATCACCCAAAAGAAGATCGCTGAACACGTTCAGCGGTTGGGTGAGCTTTACCCGCCGATCCCCTTGGACTCAGTTGATCGAACGATCAAGCGGCCCGGACTTGTGGCCAAAAAGTTCGGGCACGTGATCGACTATCTCGCGCGAGTAGAGCTGGAAGTCGACCGCAATGTGCTGGAGCTCCTGGTCCTGCTGCCGGATGCCGACGAGACAAACAAGACCTTCTATGCCGACGTATGGCAACCGCAGGAGATCCAACATGGGCTGATCTTGGACCGACTGCAGCAAGATCTTGGTCGTGCCCCAGCCGAACCTCACCTCGAGGTATCGTTCCCGATCAGGATCCTGGGAGCACTGGCCTACTTGAAGCCCATTCAGGACATCGCAAGGCTGATGTACTTCCTCACCGGCGCCAGCACGGAACGACAAGCGGTGCTCGCCTACAACCAGATCAACCGGGGGATGCAGGAGCTCGACGAGACAGCGATTTCGGAAACGATCATTACCCCGATCAAGCAGCAGGAGCCGGGACACTTCGCCTTCTATCAAATGTCGGCGACAGCGATGATCCAGGACAAGGTGCTCAGGCCCTGGCAGCTCTTCCTGATCCGAGTCATGCGCGAGAAGTCATACCACCTCGTCGGCACGAACCAGATGAAGCACTTCAAGGCCGACATGGGTGGGGTAATGGTTGCCCTCGGCCTTGACCGCGATCTCCAGGGGTATGCGCGCGAGGTTGGGCGAGTCGAGAACCGGCTGTTGTGGGCTCACAAGCAGGGCATGGAGTTTCCGCCGTACATACTGAAGGCTCTGCGCGAGAGCGTGGACCTCTACCGTGAGCGACTCGAGCGCGGACTGAAACTCGCCTAGCTCCTTACCGCTCCTTTCCGTGCCCGGCTGAGAGTCTGCGTTCGGTGATTTGGGTACGGCCGGGTCCTGGCGTAAACTTCTCGGCTGGCCAACTTTGGCCGGCCGATGAGGCGTACGCGGAATCAAGTTAGAGAGTCTATGGCGAAGAAAGAGGGCGCGCTCGAGCTGGAGGGCACCGTGGTCGAGGCACTGCCCAATGCGATGTTTCGTGTTGAGCTGGCCAACGGTCACAAGGTCCTGGCCACGATCAGTGGCAAGATGCGGCAGCACTATATCCGCATTCTTCCGGCCGACCGAGTGGTCGTCGAACTTTCTGCCTACGACTTGACCCGCGGCCGCATCGTCTACCGGCACAAGTAGCCAACTCGCAAACCCATCCACATCGTCTGGCATGCTCGCGTTTGCCTGACGTGAGTTCAGAAAGAAGCTCGATGAAGGTCCAGCCGAGCGTCAAGAAGATCTGCGACAAGTGCAAGGTGATCCGCCGGCACGGTCGCGTGATGGTGATTTGCGAGAATCCGCGGCACAAGCAGCGACAGGGCTAGCCGCATAGCAAGACCTACTAAAAGTGTGATTGCACATCCGGGAAGGATTCCGGATCCACCCTCGGTCGGAGGCCGAGGCCCTGGTGATCAGGACGCTAGACCTGATCAAAGGCAACCAGGGACGCATCACGCCAGACACCTCCGCGACGGCCTTGTGGCTTTCGGCCTTGAGGCTCAGGGCACATGACCGTCGACCAGACGAAAGGTAGTACCGCCTGATGGCACGCCTTATTGGGGTTGATCTCCCGCGTGAGAAGCGTCTCGAGGTCGCCCTCACCTACATTTTCGGCATCGGCAAGACCCGTGCCCTGCAAACTCTGGAGGCCACCCAGATCAGTGGCGACCTCCGCGTCCACCAGCTGACCGATGAGCACCTGGTCGCGCTGCGCGACTGGATCGAGGCGAACTACCAGATCGAAGGTGATCTTCGTCGGGAGGTCGCCTCCGACATCAGACGCAAGGTCGAGATCGGTTCCTACCAGGGCCGCCGTCACCGCAGTGGCTTGCCGGTACGTGGCCAGCGCACCCGCACCAACGCCCGCTCCCGCAAGGGTGCGCGCAAACCCGTTGCCGGCAAGAAGAAGGCCAAGTAACGCCACCCGGCGTTATTTGTTAGGCCAAGATCAGGAGAAACTGAGAGTTTATGGCTACTGCAGGCCGCG
>DATEWO010000018.1:0-6410 GCA_035257925.1 Propionibacteriaceae bacterium
CCGCGTCCATCAAGTGCTCCACAGTTGGTCCTACGATGACCGCCCCTGGACCAAACATGGTGATGAACTTGCGGACTACCTCAACGGCGTGGTCGGGTGTATTCAATTTGTCACCGCCGAGCACGACGACCATCCTGTCGCCCTGCACCGCGCCGAGCATGTCACTCCCGGCGATGGCGGCAACATGCCGGATGGACTCCAAAGCCTGGGCCGGCTCCAATTGCGGGGCGGGCCCGACGATCACCACCACGCCTCCGGTGGAATGCCAACCCAGCGTCGACGCTCGCGACAGCACCGTCTCGTCGGTCTCACCACGCAACACTGCATCGACAACCAGAGCTTCCAGGCGCTCATCCCAGGCGCCGCGCAGCTCGGCCGCTCGCGCGTAGATCTCAGCCGCCGAGAAGGCAACCTGCCGGCTGTACTGGTCGATGGCCGCATGCAGGATGGGCCGGTCGCCTTTCGGCATCAATTCATCGATCTGACTTTCGACAACCTCGATCGTCGTCCGTACCAGCTCCACGGTCTGGTAGAGGGAGATCTTGCGTGCCAGCTCCCGCGGCGCCGAGCCGAAGACCTCCGAGGTGCTCGGCACCTCAATACCCGGTGCGGAGAACCACCGTAGGAAACCGTCGATGCCAGCCTGAGCCACCAGCGTGATCCATGATCGGTGCTCGGCATCTAGCCTGCGAAACCAGTGATATCGCGCCTCCATCTCAGCCACGGTGGCGGTGGTCATCTTGCCGGTTACGCCAGCCAGCCGCTTGGCGATCGTCGCCCGAGTCTTGGCCGACGGGAGCAGGGACCTGTTGATCTCTCGCGTACGCACGGCCATAGGCTGACTGTAAACCGCCGATCGTCGTCGGCGCTCTGCAGCGCCGGTCTGGCGGGGATCGATGTTCGCGCCGCCGATCTGCAGGAGGATCTGACGGAACAACGCCTTTCCGTTCCGTCAAAGCCGACGAAGACGGCGGCACCCAGCGAACATCGCAGCGAGCGGAGCGAGCAATCAACAGAGCGCGATCCGCGCGGAGCGGAGCGGAGCAATCAAACACGGCTACAGTGCTCACGTGTCCAGCCAACGTCGTGACCGTCACGGCCGGGGGCTTCGCGGACCTCTGGCGCTGCCGAACGCACTGACAGTGCGTCGCGCTCGGCCGCCATCTCCTACCAGCAAGGCGGACTTCTTCAGCGAGGCCGTACGTGACGCCGTCGACCGGGTAGGACTGCAGTGTCCAGATGTCCTGGTAGGAATCACGTTCGGAATCGAAGATGTGCCCCACTTCGACATGGCCTGGGCTGGCGACCGGGTGCCACTCGCCGCCGCAGTCGAGGCGACGGCGGATGAGCCGGGTCAGGTTGTGGTGTATCGCAGGCCGCTGGAGCATCGCGCCATGAGTCGACGCGGGCTCCGCATCCTTGTCTACCGCACGATTGTCGAACAGCTTTCGGCACTCACCGGCCGCAGCGTTGAGGAGATCGACCCCGACGGCGCAGGCGCAGAGGACGATTAGCGTCCCCTGGTTTTGCATCACTCGCGAACTGGCAAGCGACGATTTGCGTCGTTCAAGAATCAACTGTGCTGAATTTTCAGTGAAGCGCGTCGAGAATCGCCGCGATGAAGGCCTCAGGGTGATCGCGCAGCATCGCCATCGTGAAACGTAAGACCCGCCAACCCGCGGTCACCAGCGCGTTTTGCCGCCAGCGGTCCGATTCGAACAGATCCCGATCCGTCTCGTGGATCCGTCCATCGATCTCGATCGCCAACTTCTGTTGCCTGAAAGCGATATCGATATAGAACAACGCCCCATCCACGCGCACCGGCAGGTTGGTCTCCCAGCCCTTGATCCCCGCCGCACGTAGCAGCCGGTGACTCAGCCGCTCCGCAGCCGACCAAGGCTCACTTCGGGAGTCGATCAAGAGCTTCAATCTTTCCCGATTGCCTGCCCGGTGCGGAGTCTCACGCAGCGCCTCATACATGCGAGTCAGGGTTGTTGCTCGGACCCGGAGCGCGACATCAACTGCGTCGCTGCATGCGAATGTGGCCATGTCGATTGCAGTCAGAGCCGGCACCGAGTAACGCAGCCCCTCGCGTTCGGTGATCAGGTCGGCAGGGACACAGCGCCGATTGAAGAAGAAGCCCGGCTGTGGCCTCAGCACGCAGGGAACCGCGGCCTCGATGCGATCCAGGGGTGCGTCCGGCCAGAAAGAGACTCGAGCGGCAGCTGCACCAAGTAGCACAGCATCAGGATGGCGAAGCGCGACCGCTCGCATCCGCGTTTGCCAGCTGCGCGCGATCGCCGGGGCAGCGTAGACCCCCGGCAGCACCACAGCCAGTCTCCGCTCCCGGAGCAGCCAGTCGAACGAGCCAGCGAGGTGCAGATGATCGCGCCGGGTCACCAGGCCGCCACCAGCCTGCAACAGCGCATTGACCTCTGCATCTGCACTCACACCGAGAGGATGCGGACGCAGCAGACAATCGTGCGGTCTAGGTTAGGTCTGTGGATGCCGGCGATCAGCAGTAAGACCCTGTGGATGCAAGCCCCTGAAACACATCGCCAGCAATCACAGGAGCCCGAACTCCGGACCCCCGTCGTTTAACCGTGATGCGTGTTCAGGGAGCCACTACCGACCGACCGAATAATCAGGTCTGGTCGTCGGCGCCCGGCTGGCTAGATCAGGTGAAGCAAGCGGAATAGTGGCCAACCCAGCAACGTCTCGCTCTGGTTGGGTAAGCACGACTCCTCCCACCACTGAGGAGCCGTCGGGCACCTTGACGACGACGTAGGACGGCGCAGGCGAGTTCAGCCGCCTCGTCGCCGTGATGTTCGGTCCGAGCAGGATGTCATCGGTCCGCAGCGTCACGCCGTCGTAGCTGAACACCTCGAAGGTGATGTTCGCATCGCCATCTCCGCTATTGCTGACGATCAGCTGACTATCGGCGATGTTGCTCGTCGCAAGCGCGCTGACTCCCGTTCGAATCAACGGGGCAGCGGCGGATTGGATGGCAACGTCGGACCCTGGACCGCTGCGTTGGCTGGTGGAGACGACTGCCCCGGTTACAGGCATATTGCTGGTCAACTTGATGCTGGCCGCCTCACCCGCCAGGCCTTCTTGGAGGTCCGCGGTCGCCGTGCTCTCCGGCGGAACGTCAAGCGACGCGGCTCCGCTCGGCTCGTAGGGGCCCTGTAGCCCGAGGACCTGCACGGCCACGCTCGCCCGAGTAGCACTGGGATTGGTAACCACCAGCTGGCGGCCGCCTCCCCCCTCGGGAACACCTGGGATCACCACGACGGAGCTCGGCGACGCCGACGGGATCTGCCAGTCGACTCCTGCCGGCTTCAGCTGATACGTCTGCATCCGCTTCGCCACAGCGCTGACACGACCCTGACTTGCCTGCACCGCCACACTGAGCGGGCCCTCGGCCTCCACCAAACTGCTCAGCGAAACCGTACGCGACTCGTGTGCCCTGATCAGAACCCCAGGGCTGCCTGGCACCACAACTCGACCATTGCGACCGTAGAACCGAAGATCGACCTGGGCCTGAGCGTCATCCGGATTGCTCAAGATCAAGTCGGTCCGATCGGCATCGGTCGCGCCCAAGCCCGGGAACCAGTGCGTGGTTGCCGGAGCCAGACAAGGTGCGGCCTTGAGGCCGACTTCGGGGCCCTGCATGACATCGCCAACGATCACTGCGCTACTGGTACTCGCCATGACTCCGTCTGCAGAGATCATGACCGGGGAGGTCACCCCGGATTGCTGCGCACCTTTTCCCGGCTCAGTGAGCTTGAGCTCCGATGGCTTCGACTTGAGCGTCGATCCCGTCAGCAAGCCTGCTCGATTGGGTGCCTCTCGGATCGAGACCGCGGAAACCTGCGTCTTTCCTGCTGGCTTGCCGCTTGGCGGCGCCGAAGTGGTGCAGATCGTCGTGGTGCGGCCAACGAGTGGGATGCGACCGGCGTCGGATGTGCCCCCCTCTTGGCCCAGCAGGGTCCCCGCACCGAGAATCAGCAGCAGAACCACCAGAACCGCACCAAGCGCTATGGCTCGGCGGCCTGACGGATTCAGCCTTGGCAGCTGGAGATTAGACATCAGCCGAGCTCCGAGAGGGTCGCTGCGCGCCGCGCTGTCTTGGCCGGATCACGGACCTCCGGCCGTCGGACAGCTGGAGCGGCCAGCACCGCAGCCACCAAAAGCACCAAACCTTGAACCGGCAATAGCCATGGCATGACAGAGGGCAACGTGAATCTCACAGTCCCGCCGGCGGCAGGAAGCGCATAGACCTGCTGCCACTCATCTGCAACAGGAACCAAGGTTTGGCCGTCCAGTTCGGCTTGCCACCGCAGGTCAGCCGATTCGCCGATCTGAAGCGTTCGCTTGGGAGTCCCTGCGGGCACCGGTGCCGGCGGCGTTCCGACGGGCAGTCGCGCTGCTCCGTCTGCGATCACCGTGCGCGCCACCGCCGGGTCCAGCTTCCACACGATCCCGCGCTCGTTTCCGCTAGCTGTGCCCAACCCCGGCGTGTTGTCGATTCGGGCCGTGATGTCCTCGTTTGCCCCAGTCACCCAGACATAGCCGATCCCGAGATCGGTGAGCTGTGGATTGATATCGGAGTCTGCGGTTCCGGCTACCAGGCGTACCACCAGGTTGTCGACCTGCTCGCGTGCGGCCACCGAACCGCCGAACGTGAAGCCCCGATCGGCGTCGCCGAGCCGGAGGTGATCATCGGCCAGCACGGAATAGCGTGCAGTGCCGTCGGAAAGGTCAATCGCGAGCAGCCGCGGTCGCGCGTCTGACTTCATGGCGTTCATGACGTAGGGCGGAATCGCATCCAGCCGGGCGCGCTCGATCGGGCCGTGGGCGCCGGCCAACACCCACCAGACGGCACCGCCAACACTGACGAGGTAGACCGCAATGCCAGCGAGAACCGCCGCCGGCTGGAGCCAGCTGAAACTGCGCTCCTTCATGTCCACCGAAAATCCGTCGAGGCCCATGCCGGCGCCGATGATCAGGGCGGCGAAGCCGAGGAGCAGGTAGCTGCCAACCCAGGGCCGCACCTCAGTGCCCGCCGGAGGTACCGAAACCACCAATCTGGACAAGAGCACGGCCATCCCGAGAGCGACCAGCGCAGCGGCCCAGGCCGCAAGCACTGCGCGTCGGGCTGGACGCCGGGCGAGTCCGAGAAGGGCGAGGATCCAGATGACGCCGAAGACGACTGCGCCCACCCAGAGTGGCGGAAGGCCCGGGCCGGCCTCGCGGCCGAGCAGCATGCGCCACACCGGTTCAGCAGTGGTCACACCACCGAGCACCGAGTCCGGGCCGACGAACAACCGCCCCGGCGAGGAGATCAGCGTCGGCCACCACGGCAGTAGCACCACTAGCGGCACGCCGAGCGCGATGCCGATTCGGCCGATCTTGCGCGGGCTGCGCCGCAGCACAATCGCGCCGAGTATCCCGACGAGAAGTGCAAAGATGATCATGGATGGCTCGAAGGCGATGAGGACCACGAGCACCACTCCGGCACCCCAGCCGCCGCGCCACGCCTCGGGGGTTCGTGTCCGGCGCAATACCAGCGCCCGTGCCGCCATGACCAACAGCGGCAGGCTGATGGCGACCACGCTGAGCGCGAGCCGGCCCTGATTCGTGCCACCCAACAGCACTGGAAGCAGCGCGTACGTGCCGCACACCCAGAGCCGCACCCTGCGGTCATTGATCACGCGCCGCGCAAGTGGATATGCCGCCAGCAGCGACAACGGCACGACTCCACACAACAGCAGCGTGACGAGCCATTCAGGCTGGCCGAACATGAGCGTCGAGCCGAGTGCGGCGAGCGCCTCCCACGGCGGTGTCACCTGCCCAGGCGCGCCCGGGATCGCGCTGACAACCGTCCGCCACAGGGAAATGACGCTGTCGTGCGCAGGAAGCAAAGCCGGAGCAACGAGGGAGCCACTGCCAAACAAGCTTCGAGCGGCGATGAAACTTGCGACTACTGCGACAGCCAACAGCAGCGACGTTGGGCTGAGCCAGAGGTTCTTGGGGCGGTCATCGGTCGCCGAACTGAAATCGTCGCCGGTCAGCTCGTCGATTGTGGCCACATCGGAATCACCTGCCATCATCCGAAAACGATCGGATGCGGCACCGGTCAAAGCGTCCACTCCAACACGTAAGCCGCTCCACCAGGGCGGCCGAAGCGAATCAACCACCTCGCTGGTCCCCGGCGCTGGATCGATGGCGGCGGTTCGGCTACGCAGCTCACGCAGCCGACCCGGATGAGCGGCAAAGGAGCCAAGTGCCAACATCTCATCGAGCGCCCGGGCCGGCACCTTGCCAATCAGATAGCCCACTGCGCGGACCAGGCAGCTCCAGACCAAGCGGAGCCAAACCAGCGGTAGTCGCTTGCTCGGGGCGTG
>DATEWO010000019.1:0-6029 GCA_035257925.1 Propionibacteriaceae bacterium
TCTCCGCGATCGTCGACTTTGGGCTACTGGTGATCTTGATGGCTCTGGGACTTGGCCATACACCTGCCAAGGCACTCTCCTTCATCGCCGGCACGACAACCGCGTATCTGATCAATCGCCGCTGGACCTTCCGGGCCTCGCCCTCGACACGCCGGTTCATCGCGGTCGTGATCTTGTACGGAGTGACGTTTGCTTTGCAGGTCGGACTGTTCAGTGTGCTGTTCACCGTGCTCACTGCTCAGGGCCTGAGCCGACTACCGGTTCAGATCATCTCCTTCGTTATCGCACAGGGAGTCGCCACCACGGTGAACTTTGTCGTCCAGCGTTCGGTGATCTTCAGGCTGCAGTAACGCAGTAAACCCGCGAGCTCCTGCAGTCGGCGCAGGCTGCCCGTCATAGTGACCGGTACGCTTCCGCGGGTGAGACGTGGGCGGACCTTCACCGTGGGCATCATCGGCGGTGGGCAGCTTGCTCGGATGATGCACGCCGCCTCCATTGGCTTGGGGATCAATGTGCGGTTGCTCGCGGAAGCGCCCGACACCTCGGCGGCGACCGTGGTGCACGACGTCACGGTTGGCGACTACACAGACCCGGACACAATGCGCAGCTTCGCTGCCGGTTGCGATGTGGTCACCTTCGACCATGAGCATGTGCCCACCGGCCTGCTGCGAGATCTTGAGTCGGCGGGGGTAGTGGTGCGGCCGGGACCGGCGGCGCTGATCCACGCTCAGGACAAGGCGATCATGCGTGATCGATTGACAGCGCTGGGTGCTCCCTGTCCGATCAGTCGGGTGGTGACCGATGAGGCCGCCCTGGCCGCGTTTGGTGAGGAGTTGGGTTGGCCGATCGTGGCAAAAACCTCACGCGGTGGATACGACGGCAAGGGGGTGTGGCGGCTCGACTCGGCTCTCGAGGCGGGTAACCCTTTTGCAGGGGTGACCGACGGTGTGCAGATCATCGGCGAGGAGTTCGTGGACTTTGCCCGGGAGCTGAGCGCCCTAGTCGTACGCTCGCCGTCTGGGCAGGCGGCGGCATACCCGATCTCGGAGTCAGTGCAGCAAAACGGCATCTGTGTGGAGACGATCACACCGGCACCGGACCTGGATGATGAGCAGGCCGTCGCGGCCCAGCAGCTGGCCCTGATGATTGCTCATGAGCTCGGCGTGGTGGGCGTGCTTGCGGTGGAGCTGATGCAGCGCCCTGATGGATCGGTGGTGGTCAACGAGCTCGCCATGCGACCGCACAACACCGGCCACTGGACCATCGATGGGTCCCATACCTCCCAGTTTGAAAACCATCTCCGGGCGGTGCTGGATCTACCGCTTGGGGACCCGAGCAGCAAGGAGAGCTGGATTGTGATGGCCAATGTGTTCGGCGGGAAGCTGGAGGATCTTCCGTCAGCGCTGCTGCATTGTTTTGCCCGTGATCGGCGGTTGCGGGTGCAGTTGTACGGCAAACAGGTACGCCCCGGGCGCAAGGTGGGCCATGTGACCACATTCGGAGATGATCTTGGTGAGACACGGCAGCGGGCCCGGCATGCCGCGGCGTACCTGATGGGAGATCCGAATGCCTGATGAGGTTCCGCGGCCGCGGGTCGGGATTGTGATGGGTTCGGATTCGGACTGGCCGGTGATGAGCGCGGCAGGGGTTGCCCTGAAAGAGTTCGACGTGGCCTTTGAGGCAGATGTGGTCTCAGCGCACCGAATGACCGACGCCATGATCGGCTACGGGCGTACGGCTCACGGCCGCGGGCTCGAGGTGATCATTGCCGGGGCCGGCGGCGCGGCGCACCTACCGGGCATGCTGGCAGCGGTCACTCCGCTGCCAGTGATTGGGGTGCCGGTAGCGCTGAAGTATCTCGACGGGATGGATTCCCTGTTGTCGATCGTCCAGATGCCGGCCGGTGTTCCGGTGGCAACAGTCGCCATCGGCAACGCTCGCAACGCCGGGCTGTTGGCCGTACGCATCCTCGCCGCAGGCGATCCTGGCCTGCGGCAGCGGATGCTTGATTTCCAAGATCAACTTCGACAGACCGCGGAGGCCAAGGGCGCCGCTGTGCGGGCCAATGCCCAGGACCAGCGCAGTGGCCTCCGCTAGTCCCAACGAGGTGCGGCGGCCTGCTGTGGGGGAGTTGGCGACCGGTGCCGGGTTGCTGACTAGAGGCATGAGCCTGATCGTGCGCCGGCCTCGGCTGTTCCTGCTAGGTGCCATTCCGCCGGCGATCACTTCGGTGATCTTCACTGGGCTGCTGATTGCGCTGATCACCCAGCTTGACCCGGCTGTCGATTGGCTCACACCGTTTGCCGACGGTTGGGCTCGCGGCCTGGCCACCACGATTCGTGTCCTCGTCGGCAGCGCACTGGTGGCGGGTGCTGTGCTGTTGATGGTGATCTCGTTCACCGTATTGACCCTCGCGCTCGGATCGCCGCTGTATGACAAGTTGTCCGAATCCGTCGAGGAAGAGTTCGGTGAAGTGCCTCAGCTCCAGGAACACGTGGCACGCGGCCTGTTCCGGGCCCTGCGGCAAGCCGTCACGCTCATCGCGATATCGATACTCGGCGCGCTGGTGCTGTTTGCGACCGGATTCGTGCCTGTTGTCGGTCAGACCATCGTGCCTGTGCTCTCCGCGATCTTTGGCGGCTGGATGCTGAGTATCGAGTTGGTTGGGGCGCCCTTCGAACGCCGCGGATTGCTCCGGCTTTCGGATCGCCGTGCTGCGATGCGGGCACGGCGATTTCGAGTGCTTGGTTTCGCGGTGCCCACGTTCCTGCTTCTCGCTATCCCCTTCGCAGGCGTCGTCGTGTTCCCGATTGCCACTGCCGCCGGTACCTTGCTTGCCCGTCAGCTTCTGGATGAGCCGACGTAGCAGCTTCGCCCTGCCCGAAAGTGGTCACTGGCCACACCGAATTCGGCGATCCTCTTGTTGTTGGCGACCACTTGCGGGCAAGGTAGGGCCCACCGCACCAGGAGGTTGTCATATGTCTGAGCTGTCCGTTCAGCTGTACACCGTGCGCGAGTTCCTCGCCCGGGATTTCGAAGGCACGCTCGGGAAGCTCGCGGCGTTCGGGTTCACCCAGGTCGAGCCATTCGCGTTGGTCAATTTTGCCGACGAACTGCGCTCCGGATTGTCCAATAACGGCCTGACCGCTCCCACGGCGCATGTCCACCTGGTGGGTGAAGATCAGGATGTGATCTTTGCGCTGGCAGCCGAGCTCGGCATCCAGACCGTCATTGAGCCCTACGTCGACCCGGCCCGCTGGGAAAGCGAGGCGGATATCAGCGACGTTGCCTCCGAGCTCAATGCGGCAGCGAGCAAGGCGGCTGATCACGGTCTCCGCGTCGGCTACCACAACCATCACTTCGAGCTTGAGTCCAAGATCGCCGGCGTCCACGGGCTGGAGGTACTGGCGGATCGGCTGGCCCCTGAAGTGGTGCTGGAGGTCGACACCTACTGGGCATACGCGGGCGCCGCCGACGTGCCGGCCCTGCTGAAACGCCTGGGTGATCGCGTGGTCGCGCTTCACCTGAAGGACGGTGACGGCAGCCTTGATACCAGCAAGCAGGTCCCACTGGGATCAGGGGTATTGCCGGTGTGGGACATCATTTCGGCGGCTCCGGAGGCGCTCCGGGTCGTGGAGTTGGATGACTCTGAAACTGATCTGCTCGAAGCCGTACGGGCCAGCCGCGAGTTCCTGCTCGCAGATCGAGCTTGATCATGGCTAGCCCGGTAGGCGTTGGTGTCATCGGCGCTGGCACTATCAGTGACACCTATCTGGAAAACCTCACCAGTTTTGCCGACACCGACGTGTTGGCCGTTGGCGACATCGTCCCCGAGGCCGCTCGGGAGAAGGCCGCCAAATATGACGTTCCAGCCGCGGGAGATGTGGCCACCGTCCTCGAGCACCCGGGCGTCGAGATCGTGGTCAACCTCACCATCCCGGCGGTTCATGCCGAGGTCGCGACCCAAGTCATCGGTGTTGGCAAGCATGTCTGGAACGAGAAGCCACTCGCCCTTGATCGGGCCAGCGGCGAGAGACTGCTCCAGGACGCTGAGGCGGCAGGGCTTCTCGTTGGCTGCGCTCCCGACACCTTCCTAGGTCCGGGGTTGCAGACGGCCTGCCGGCTTACCGAGCAGGGCATGATCGGGACGCCGCTAACGGCCCTGGCGCTGCTGCAGTTGCCTGGACCTGAGTCGTGGCATCCGAACCCGGCGTTCTTGTACGCGGCTGGTGCTGGCCCGCTTTTCGACCTGGGGCCTTATTACCTCACCGTGCTCGTCCAGGTCTTCGGATCGGTTTCCTCGGTTGCTGCGCTGGGATCGAAGGCCCGGGAACGGCGGGTAATCGGCTCCGGACCCAAGGCGGGAGAGGAGTTCGACGTCACGGTACCCAGCCATGTGAGTGCCCTGGCCCAGTTCGAATCCGGCCAATCCGCACAGGCCATCTTCTCTTTCGACTCGGCGCTTCCCCGCATGCTGCTGGAAGTCAACGGCACCGACGCCACGATGCTGTTTCCTGATCCCAACTATTTCGACGGTGCGATCGCCATCAGGGGGCGCGACAGCAAGGACTGGGAGACAGTCGCTACTACGACGGCTGTGTCGTCTCGTGGTACCGGAGTCCTGGACATGGCTCGCGCACTGCGGGAGGGTCGACCCCATCGCGCGCAAGGGGCGCTGGGCTATCACGTTCTGGACACGATGATCGCGATCGCGGAGTCGGTCGAATCCCGCGCCTTTGTCGATGTTGCGAGTTCGGTCGACAAGCCGCCACTGCTGCCGGATGAGTGGGATCCGATGGCCAAGACGGTGTAAGCACTGCTGAGCATCAGCAACACTCGAGCCGATTAGGCTCCGCTGCCTGCGAGCGTCGATAAATGGCGCGCCGCCGTAGTGAGGAGGAGCGAGCGGACGCGCTTTTCGTCTGCGAGTGACGACGAAATGGCGGCATCCGGCGCGATGCGCGAGCAGGCACAATGAACACGTGATGGACTTCGGCGACATGTATCGCCCCAGTGAGGAACATGAGGCATTCCGCGCTGCGATCCGCGAGCTATGCGAGGAGAAGGTCGCTCCGAACGCCGCCGAGGCCGATGAGTTGGCCGAGTTTCCCAAGGCATCACTCGAGGCGCTGGTAGCAGCGGACTTCCATGCGCCCCACATTCCTGAGGCCTACTCGGGCGTCGGGGCCGACGCTCTGGCGACCGTGATCGTTATCGAGGAGATTGCACGTGTCTGTGCAGCCAGTTCACTGATTCCAGCTGTCAACAAGCTGGCTACGTTGCCGTGGCTGCTCGCCGGATCGGAAGAGATCAAGCAGACCTACCTACCGCCGATCGCACAGGGGGAGGCGATGGCGTCCTACTGCCTGTCGGAGCCGGAGGCGGGCTCGGACGCGGTGAGCATGCGGACTCGCGCCGTACGCGATGGCGACCACTTCATTCTGAACGGCGTCAAGCGCTGGATCACCAACGCCGGGCTATCGGATTTCTACACCGTGTTTGTGGTGACCGATCCGGAGGCCCGCTCCAAGGGCATCAGCGCTTTCGTGGTTGAGAAGTCCGACGGGGGAGTTTCCTTCGGCGCGCCGGAGAAGAAGCTTGGCATCAAGGGGTCTCCGACGTGCGAGGTGTACCTGGACCGCGTACGCATCCCGGAGTCCCGGATGATCGGCGAGGAGGGCACCGGCTTTGAGACAGCGATGCGCACCCTCGACCACACGCGGGTCACCATCGCCGCGCAGGCGGTGGGCATCGCCCAGGGCGCTCTGGACTATGCGCTCGGGTACGTCAAGGAGCGCAAGCAATTCGGCAAGGCGCTTGCGGAGTTCCAGGGTTTGCAGTTCATGCTCGCTGACATGGGCATGAAGTTGGAGGCTGCCCGCCAGCTCAGCTACGCCGCGGCCGCGAAGTCTCAGCGAGGAGATGCCGATCTGCCCTACTTCGGGGCTGCCGCCAAATGCTTCGCCTCCGATGTGGCGATGGAGATCACCACAGATGCGGTACAGCTCCTCGGTGGCTACGGCTACACC
>DATEWO010000020.1:0-10887 GCA_035257925.1 Propionibacteriaceae bacterium
CAATGTGGCAGGCCTCAAGGCGGCGCTGATGATCACCGCGTCGGATCGGGCTCGGGAGGCGGTGCGACGGCTGCCACCGCTGACCGATCGGGTGGGAATACTGGGGGTCATTGCGGCTGAAGCGGCTTTCACCCACGGCGACCGCTGGCTTGATGCTGTCCGCGCTCAGCTCGCCGCAAATCGCGAGCTCTTAGGCGAGCTGCTGGCGGCCGAGCTTCCCAAGATCACATGGATCCCGCCGCAGGCATCCTACCTTGCCTGGCTGGACTGCCGTGCCCTGGCTCCCGGCGACAATCCAGCGCTCGCCCTCGGCGACAATCCAGCGGAGACGTTCCTCGCGCGCGGACGTGTCGCGCTCAGCCCTGGCCTGGACTACGGCCGCGAGGGCGCCGGCTTCGTTCGGTTGAACTTCGGAACGAGTCCAGAGCACGTCGCGGAGTCCGTACGGCGCATGGCGCGGGCCATCTCATAACCACTGACGCTGTCTGTCAGTCGTCGTCGTCATCGTCATCCAACCCCACCAGCCATTCTTTGGCATCGTGGACCTCATCGGTCTCGAAGACCTTGACCTCACCCGGCATGAGCCAGCCGAAAGCCTTGATGCTGTTCTCCAACCAATCAGCGTCGGAGACGATTGCCACTTTCTTCCAGCCCTTGCGGTTTCCCGCCAACAGCTTGGTGTCAGCCCAGAGAGCGCCTGCTGAATAGGAGTCGAAATCTTTACCAAGGACATAGAGCAGCCGCACGTCTCCGCGTTCGAGCGCTGAACTCACGGCAGGGACAAGGACGTTCCGGTAGTCGTCCTCGGTCACCTTTCCCACGGCCTCTACACCGATTGTTCCGGGAGGCATGTTCTCGATTACCCTGATCATTTCCCTCTCCATCGACAGTTTGGGACATTACCGAACGCAGTCTTGCAGGCGAGCGTCGAGATCATCACCCGAGATACTGGTGGCACAATGCGTGCCGCCGGTTTACACGAGTGGCTTAAGGCCAAGGACCCGGGTTTTGTCGCCATTAAACGCGCTGCCCGGGTGACTCTGGCCGCGTGCGTTGCGTTTTACTTCAGTCTCTACGTGCTCGATGACACGCAGATGGCAACATTTGCGTCCTTTGGTTGCATCGCCCTTGGTGCGCTATCAGAGGTGACAGGCGAACCGTGGGAGCGCACTAAAACGTACGGTATTGCGCTGGCGGCTGGCATCGTCCTGGTAACGCTAGGCACCGTACTGGCGGTCAACACGTGGGCAGCCGCGGCCGGGATGTTGGTGGTTGGTTTCGCCATCGCGTACGCCGGTGTCGGCGGTCCGCGCGTCGTCGGCGCCGCCAGCGGTCTCCAGTTGCTCTACATCTTGCCGAGCTTTCCGCCATACCTGCCAGATGCGCTCGGATCGCGACTGATGGGTCTGGTCCTTGCCGTCGGATTACTTGCGATCGTCGATCGGGTGCTCTGGCCGCCGCCCGCGCCGACCGCATTTCGTCATCGGTTAGCCGCCGCCATCCACGCGGTGCGCGATCGGTTGGTGGCGCTTCTGGAATCGGATGGTGATCGGCACGCTCCGACTCAGTCAGATGCTCAGTCCGATACTCGGGACGCTGTCGGTCTGCGGCTCAGCCGCGTTCCACCGCTGGAACGACCGACTGGTCCGGGCAGACGAGACCGAGCAGCCATGGAAGCGACGACGCTCCTTGGCGGCTTGGAGGCGCGGGTCGCGGCGTTGACTGATCTCACCGAACAGGGGGCAACCGCCCATGCCGAGGGAATGCACCTGCTGAGTGTTTCGGCACAAAGCCTCGGTCAATCGGCAAAAGCCCTCGATAGGTCCTCTGACGGCGACGGCCCGGATCCGGACTCCGCACCGGTCGAAGCCGCCCTCTCCGAGTACGTGCAATGGCGGGAAGCCCTTTCCCACACACCGGCGATCGATCATGCAATACGGATGCGGCTGCGCTTTGCCGTCGCAGCGGAGGAGTTCAGTGTGTGGACCCGGGACCTCGCCGTGGCCGTCCGGATCATGCAAGGCAGGCGCGTTCCAAAGTCATCGGCAACCTCGATTGCAGAACCGTTCTGGTACGCCAACCGCTCTGCGCCCCGGCTGTGGTTCATGCGGTTCCGCGGACACCTCACTCCCCGCTCGGTCTTCTTTCAGAACGCAATCCGGTTGGCTGTCGGGCTCGCTGCTGCGCGGCTGATAGCCGGTGAGCTGGATCTGTCCCACGGGTTCTGGATGCTGTTGGCGACACTGACGTTGATGCGCACGTCAGTATCGACCACACGTGCCGCCGTGGTTCCCGCATTTCTGGGAACAATCGCTGGCGGGTTGGTGGCGGCGCTGGTACTGGCTTTGGCCGGCGCGGATTCGACGGTGTACGAAGTGGCTTTTCCGTTCGTCATGGTCCTCGCTCTGGCCGCCGGGCCCCTGGCGGGTCCGATCGCCGGCCAAGCGATGTTCACGTTGCTCGTTGCAATGTTGTTCGCTCAGATGGCTCCGGTGTCATGGCGGATTGCTGAGGTCCGCATCTTCGACGTTGTGTTGGGTGGTCTCCTCGGCGCCGTGGTCGGCCTTCTGGTGTGGCCACGAGGCGCAACGGGCGAAATGCGTCGCACCGCCAAGGCGACCCTGAACGCAGCTGCAAACGATCTTGAGTCGACCGTGGGGTCGTTGACCCATGGTGAGGTCGCGGCCTCCGGGCAACAAGACACCGCCAGTGTGGCCGCGCGCTTCCTGATGTTGGCTGATTCGACGCTCGCGCAGTATCGGTCAGAGTTGAGAAGCACCTCGGATCACGTCGATTGGTTGGGCGTCCTCGGACTCGCCCAGGAAGTCGTCCGAGGTGGTCAGGTGCTGCGTCGTACCCATGGCACAGCCGGGCCGCTGCCTTGGCCAAGAGTTGCCGCTGACCTCCACCGTCTTGGAGGTAGTACGGCCGATCAGCTCCGAGAGATTGCAGACTTGGTGAGCACGAAAGCCGACGGGCAGCGGGTCTCTCCGAAGACCACCACTGTCTCCGTGGATGAGTGGATGTCGACGAGCGACGCGCGCGAGGTAGCCCGGCGTGAGATCGACCCAGTGGGCGCGGTCCGAGTCCTCGATCTCTGGGGATGGCTCACGGGCGTCTTTTTCGATACCCGAAGGGTGGCACAGAGCGTGACCAACCCGCGGGGAACCAGCGGTGGCGGCGGGATTTGAACCCGCGGAGGGTTGCCCCTCACGCGCTTTCGAGGCGCGCTCTTTAGGCCGCTCAGACACGCCACCGCCGGAGAGATTACCCAAGGTGATGCGGGTGCGCGAATCGGAAACTAGCCAGGATTCATGATCGTGCGCGGTCGACCTGTGTCTTGTGGGGTCCAACGCGCACGATCATCCGCAGAGGTCTAGGTCGGGCACGTTGACGCACCGAAAGCATCGAGTCGGCAAGCCACTCCACCCGCGAGCGACCAAGGCCGCCGCGATTTGAAAGGCCACCAGACATGGTCGCTGGACGACATCGAACCAGCCATAGCGCAGCGTGATCCACTCGATCAAGGCGAACTGGTTGTCGCGATTCATGTCTCGGAACCGCTCGACACCTTCGTGCCCGGTTCGCCCGTCGAGCTCAACCAAGACTCGATAGCCGTCGTAGCCGACATCGCTCAGATATGGCAGGCCGTGTCTCCGGCGCTGTCGATTCCCACGCGGCAGTCCGTGGGCGCGCTCGACTTGATGCAGGAACTTCATTTCCAGCGGTGACTCGGCGCCGGCAGCCACGTCACCCAAGATGTCGGCGAGGAGCCGCCGATGCTTGTAACGACTGCGCTCGTTCATGGTGTGAAGCAGCCGATGAGGTGTTGTCCTCCTGCTCTGGACTGCCTTGGTGACCAGTGCAACGAGTTCGGCCTCGCTCGCTGTTGCCGACAGGTCCAGCACCGTGTCCTCGATGGTCAGGCGTGGTGGAGCACCAACGGAGCGCGGAGATCTAGCGCCCGGACGCTCTCGACTGAAGCGCCATTCACCTCCGATCCGAGCGCTCCGACCCACCGGAACCAGGACGTCAACCGGTCGAGGCGCCTCATCGACCAAGTTGTGCAGGAAGCCTGACGCTCGCGGCCCGAGCCGCGCTCCGTCGCCACCGATGAGCACTCCGGCCCACGCGAAGCCGTTCCATGGTGGGTCCGAAGGGGCCGTGTGGTAGACCCCGGGCGCTAACGATCGCCACCAGCCCTGCCGGAGAAGACGCTCCATGGCCGCCTTTGAGACATCAAGCAGGCGTAGTTGCTCACGACTGACGACTCCCGCCTGAGCCTCCGCAATCTGAGCTATGGCAATGGGTAACTGATCACGTGCTCGCACGTCGAGAGTCTCTGGACGTGGCACCCTCGTGCGCCGCGTGCTCAGAAATCTGTGGAAACCGCCGTTCGGCCGCTGTTGACAAGAGACCGTGTGCGGTCGAGCGGTGTCTTGGGGAGTCGAACGCGCACGATATCGCTCAACAGGTTTTGCGGCTGGCGAAGAAGTCCGTTAATAGGGCGCCACACTCGGCCTCGAGGATGCCGCCACGGACCTCGACGCGATGATTGAGGCGCGGATCACGAACGACGTCGAAAACCGAGCTGACTGCACCAGCCTTCGGATCGAAGGCGCCAAATATGAGCCGTGCCACCCGCGCCAGCACCAGGGCGCCGGCGCACATACTGCATGGCTCCAGGGTGACGACCAGCGTCAGGCCCGTCAACCGCCAAGAGCGCAGCCGCCTGGACGCCTCCCGCAGCGCAAGGATCTCGGCATGCGCCGTCGGATCATGCCTGATCTCGCGTTCATTGCCAGCGGACGCCAGAACGGTCCCGGCCTGGTCGATCACAACCGCACCGACCGGCACATCGCCGTGCATCGCCGCCAATCGAGCCTGATCAAGAGCCAGCTGCATGGAGTCGTTCCACTGGCTCAAGCCGCTGAATTCACTCACCCACAGCTGCTTCGGCGGCCTTACGGAACTGTGGATTGAGTTTGATCTTGTCAGCGATCTCGATCAGCATGTCGACGCTGCTCAGATCGAGATTGTCGATGATGGCCCCCATATCGAAGTCGCTCAGCCCGAGATCCGCGACGATGCCCAGGTCACCGATCGGCTCGCCCTCTTCCTCCTCGTCCTCCTCCAGGGGCTCTTCGCCGAGATAGTCCACCACATCTCGGGCAATCGGCCAGTCGCTCGCCGCCGCTGCATCGGACAGCAGCACCTGGACGTGTTGCCCGCGTACCCGTGTGATCACGAAAACTTCCTCGACCAGGCTGACGAACCCCAGCGCGCCGGCATCGCCTGGCAACCGGCGCAGCTGGACGATCAACTCGTCGAGATCGTTGGCCAGGTCCTTGCCCAGCGACTGCACGTACGGCTGGCCGTCCTCTCGGTAGGCGGCCAGCACAAAATCGATCTCGTCGTCGGCCGCATCCTCAAGATCAACCTCGTCGAAATCTTCGTCATCCTCAAGATCGTCGTCGGGCTCGTCTTCGGTATCTGCCGGCTCCCTCACCGAGTCAGCGCTCTTGCCCGCGCCATCCAGCTCGAACGACTCGTACTCCTCGTCGTCGAACCCCGACATGACTTTCCTCCTCCGCACATTCGGCGAAACCCGCTCCATCGTGTCAGACCCCTCGCCCGGATACGAGTCCGATCCCCCATCTCGGATCAAGCCTCGCTACGGTTCCAGCGTGGAACTACGCATCGTCGACCATCCGCTCGTCGCTCACAAGCTCACCGTGCTGCGGGACCAGACCACCGACTCTCCGACGTTCCGGCGACTTACCGAAGAGCTGGTCACCTTGCTCGCATACGAGGCGACTCGGGATGTCAGGGTCAGCCCCCACACGGTCCAGACACCTCTGCAAACCGCGGTCGGGGTGAAGCTGTCGCCGCCGCGGCCTTTGGTCGTGCCGATTCTGCGTGCGGGCCTCGGCATGCTCGAGGGCATGACTCGGCTGATGCCGACCGCCGAAGTTGGGTTCGTCGGCATGATCCGCAACGAAGAAACCCTCTTGGCCACCACGTACGCCGAACGGCTGCCGAGTGACTTGACCGGGCGACAGTGCTACATCCTCGACCCCATGCTGGCCACAGGCGGCACGCTTGGGTCGGCCGTCCAGTTCCTGGTCAAGCGCGGCGCTGACCACATCACCTGCATCTGCCTGATCGCGGCGCCCGAGGGGATCGCCAGGCTCACTGAGCTGCTTGATGAGCTGCACGTACCCTGCACACTGGTGCTGGCCGGATTGGACGAGAAACTCAACGACGTCGGCTACATACTTCCCGGCCTCGGCGACGCCGGCGACCGACTTTATGGCGTCGTTTAGTAGTAGTAGGGGAAGGGTGTCCAGTCGGGGGATCGCTTCTCGAGGAAGGCGTCGCGCCCTTCCATGGCCTCGTCGGTCATGTACGCCAGCCGGGTCGATTCGCCGGCGAAGACCTGTTGCCCGATCAGACCATCATCGATGGCATTGAAGGCGAACTTGAGCATCCGCTGGGCGGTCGGGCTCTTCCCGCAAATGATCTTGGCCCACTCCAACCCAACCTTCTCCAGCTCGTGGTGCGGCACGACGCGGTTCACCATGCCCATCCGGTACGCGTCCTCGGCCGAGTAAGTCTCCCCCAAGAAAAAGATCTCCCGCGCCACCTTCTGCCCCACCTGGCGGGCTAGGTACGCCGACCCGAAACCCCCATCGAAGGAGCCCACATCGGCATCGGTCTGCTTGAACCTGGCATGCTCGGCACTGGCCAGACTCAGGTCGCACACCACGTGCAAGCTGTGTCCCCCACCGGCTGCCCAGCCGTTGACCAGCGCGATCACGATCTTGGGCATAAAGCGGATGAGCCGCTGCACCTCGAGGATGTGCAGCCGGCCGAGCGCGGCGGCATCGCCAGCAGGTGCGGACGAGTCGTACTGATATCCCACGCGGCCCCGGATCCGCTGATCACCGCCGCTACAGAACGCCCATCCCCCATCCTTTGGCGATGGCCCATTTCCGGTGAGGAGCACCGCGCCCACGTCAGAGGAGATCCGCGCATGGTCCAGTGCGGCATAGAGCTCGTCGACGGTGTGCGGCCGGAAGGCATTGCGCACCTCGGGCCGGTCGAAGGCGACTCGTACCACGGGCGCTTCTGCTGCCCGGTGATAGGTGATGTCGGTGAAGTCGAACCCCTCCACTGCATGCCAGAGCTCAGGCACAAACGGGC
Source organism: Propionibacteriaceae bacterium (assembly GCA_035257925.1). Taxonomy (GTDB): domain Bacteria; phylum Actinomycetota; class Actinomycetes; order Propionibacteriales; family Propionibacteriaceae; genus Microlunatus. Next base: position 7,207 of record DATEWO010000020.1, read on the forward strand.
TGGTCACGACCCCAAGTTAGCGGGCTCGCGCTCGTCCTCATCATGGCGATGCCGAACCTGCCAGACGATGTAGCCCGCCAATCCCGCAAGCAGCACCACCAGAGTGACGATGGCGATTGTCGGTGACAGCTGGTAAATCCGCCGCCAGCCGGCGAATGTCGCGAATCCCACGGTCGCGTACAAGAACGCCCAGAGGATCGCGCCGATCGTGAGCGCCGGAATGTAGCGGCGCAGCGGCATCCGCATCACCCCGGCCGCCAGGTTCACCACCGTCTGAATGCCGACCGTCAGGAACGAGAGCGTCACCACCGGCGCTCCCCAGCGGGCGACCAACTGCTGCATCCGAGCAAAGCGAGGTTTGGCCATGACACGGGAGAGCCGGCTCCTGCGTACGCCCTCCTGCGCTGCCCGCCCAATCGCGTACGTTGCGCCTGCCCGGAGCATGACGACGACGAACAAGGCGGCCACGGCTACCGGATAGGGCCAACCTCTCCAGAAGTCCATCGCAGCGAGTGTAGGTGCAACCGTCTGATTGCGAGCGAGCGGAGCGAGCAATCGAACAGAGCGCGATTGCGCGAGCAATCACAAATAACAATCACAAATAAGTTGGAGGGTGCCGGTCATCCCGCTACGCCAAGCGGGCCCCCGTTGACCAACACCCTCCAGGCTCCACGCCGCGACCCTCCACAGGAGTGAGATCCGGCTGGAATCCCCCGACGACTGGCCTAGCCCCCCAAAGGCTGCCTCACTTATCTTGAACATTGCGGCAAGTGTGCGACCACGAACAGCAGACGGACAATACGCGGTCGCCGAGGCTGTCGCACAACCAGATCAACCGGTCTGACAAGACGCTTTCCCAATGTGGCAAGGAAAAGATGAATCTGTTCGGTGAGGAGCTGCGACGCCTGCGGAGGCGGTCAGGCCTCTCTCAGGAAACCCTTGCCGCCCGCGCCGGCCTGAGTCCGGAAGCCGTCTCACTCCTCGAGCGCGGCCGCCGTTCACCCCGACTGACCACGATGCGACTGCTGGCCGAGGGGCTGAGCCTTCCGGAGTCTGACCGCTCCACCCTGTTCGCCTCAGCCAACTTCCGTGAACCCTCCGTCCCCTCGCTTCCAGTTTTCGCCGACCATCCGATAGGCAGGGACGCAGAGCTCCGGGCGGTCGCCGAGCTCATTGAGCGCGATGACATTCGGCTACTGACCCTGCTCGGACCGGCTGGAGTAGGCAAGACGAGGATCGCTGTCGAATACGCAGCGACCGAGCCCGCGCGGTTCCCCGACGGTGTGCACTGGTTTCCGATAGGAACCCTCAACGATCCGTCGACTGTGCTGAGCGCGCTGGCTGGAGCGCTCGGTGTCCGCGGCTCACCAACCGCCACTGTTGGGGAGATCATCGACCACGTACGGCCCTTGTCGAGCCTGCTGGTGATCGACAACGCCGAGCATCACCTGGCGACCTGCGCTGAGCTCTGCCGCGCCATCCTGGCCGGCGCACCGCAGCTCACGATCTTGATCACGAGTCGCCACCTCACCGGCGTCCCCGGCGAACAGGCCTTACCCATCGTTCCGCTCCAGTTGCCGGCGATCGGCACACCAGCCGATCAGATCAACAGCGTTCCGTCGTGCCAACTGTTCATCGCCCGGTCCTTGATCAACAACCGGCTCGACCAGCCGGCGGCCGACGCTGTGGTGCGCATCTGCCATCGGCTTGACGGGCTGCCACTGGCCCTGGAACTGGCCGCTGCCCGGACCAACGTACTGACCGTGCACGAGCTGGCCGAGACCCTGGAAAGCGAGCTCAGCATCCTGCAGGCGCCAGGTCCGGGCGGCGAGCAGGAGTTGGTGGACGCCATGGTCGGCTGGACCTATCAGCGGTTGAGCGGTACCGAACGGTTGATCTTCGAGCGGCTCTCGGTGTTCGGCGGCAGCTTCACCCGGGCTGCGGTCACCGAGGTGTGCGGCGGCGGCCTTGATGAGATCGAGGTCGTTGATGTGCTGTCCTCATTGGTGTCCAAGTCGCTCGTCGTACGCCAGGACGAGGGGAGCCAGCAGGCGCGCTTCCGGCTGCTGCAACTGATCAGGCAGTACGCGCGAAGCAGATTCGCGCTACACCCGGACCGGGTCATCACCCACCGCCGTCACGCCGAGTACTACCGCGATCTTGTCGAGCGAGCGGCACCGCGGTTGACCGGTCATGATCAACACGAATGGCTGTCGATCATCGACCGCGAGGTCGGAAATATCCGCCCGGCGATCATATGGTCGATCCAACATCAGCCGGAGATCGCCTTGCGTACGGTCGCTGCGCTGAGCCGGTGGTGCTACCTACGGGGGCGTTACACAGACGGTAGACGCTGGGCTGCCAGCGCGTTGCGCGCCTGTCCGAACGCACCAGGTGAGCTACGGGCACCTGTACTGGTGCTGGCCGGCAGTCTGGCGTTTTTACAGTGCGACTATGCGGAAGCGAAGCCGCTGGTCGAGGAGGCGCAAGCGCTCTTTGCTGAAACCGGTCATCGGGAAGGCCTGATCTGGTCGATCGGCAGGCTAGGGACGATTGCGCGTGAGCAGGGCAGGTATCAGGAGTCGGCCGAGCTGCATCGTCAGGCCCTGCGCTTGGCCCAGGAGGTCGGAGATGATCATGATGCCGCGGTCCAGCTGAACTACTTGTGTTTCCTGGCCTGGTTGACCGAGGACCTGGACACGGCCGAGGCGCTCGCCCCTGAGGCGCTCCGCACGATGCGCGAGCTGGGCGATCAGGAGGGCGTGATCTGGGCGTTGATCAACTTAGGTACCACGGCGCGCTATCGAGGTGATCTGACCGGGGCACGACTACTGCTCAGTCAGTGCCTCGACCTGTGCGAGGAGCTGTCGTTTCGCGAGGGAATCGCCTGGTCGCTCAATCAGCTCGGCGTGGTGGCCCGGCTCCGCGGCGAAACCGAACGTGCCTTCGGAATGCAGCTGGCAAGCCTGACCGAACATCACAAACTCGGCGATCGGTGGCGAGAGGCGAGCGTACGCGAGGAGCTTGCGGCACTCGCCATGCAACGTGGGGATCCGGCAGAAGCCGCCCGGCAGCTGGCTTCGGCGGATCAGCTGAGGGCCGAGATCCAGGCAGTGGTGCCTGCGGCTGAAAGAGCTGAGCGCGAGCAGACTGTGCAGGCGGCGCAGCAAGCGCTCGGCGCGGCGTACGGTCCGGCAGCCCTTACCGCAGGGCTCAACGGCTCGGGTGGCTAAGAACCCGAGTCCGTGGTGGGTTTAGGGGCATGGACTCCGCGATATAGCTCAAAGGCGCGCGCGGTTCCTTCAGAGTTCGGATCATCGACGATGGGCTGATCGGCCATGAACTGTCGGATGACGTTGGCCAGCTCTCCCGGGTGCGAGAAGTTGATAGCGTGCGCCGCTCCGTCGATCGCAACGAAGACGACGCGGTGTTCAACTTGCTCCGCGACCTCGCGGATGCGCGCCGGGCCGGGCATGAGCGGATCGCGAGTCCCGGCCACTGCCAGTGTGGGCACGTCCAATCCAAGCATCCGGTCCAGCGACGGAAACTGGGTGAGCGCTCGGAACATGCGGAAGGTGCTGGGAATACCGAATCGCAGATAGTCGGGTACGGCCACGCGCAGCATCCGCACCGGTTCACGGAGCCCGTCGTGGCTCAGCTGCCGTACGGCTCGCCGGAACG